>CBDVAD010000636.1:0-1503 GCA_965371875.1 uncultured bacterium | reverse complement strand
AGGGACAGGAATTTGGTCATATTGTTGAAAATTATCTGAAATATCCATTTATTACAGATGCAGATGGAAAGGTCCTAAGTTTCTCTCCTGTAATAAACAGTTCTGAGATTGGCGCAGTAGAAGTGGGGGACGAGAATCTTTTTATTGAGTTAACAGGTACTGATCTTGCCTCTCTTATTTTGACAGCTTCCATAGTGGCATGTGATCTTGCGGATGATGGATTTACTATTCTTCCTGTAAGAGTAGAATACTCATATGAGACAGAGCTTGGAGCAAGTATAACAACTCCTTATTATTTTCAGAAAGGTATGACTGCAGATAGTAAATATGCCATAAAGCTGCTGGGTTCAGATCTGTCTACAGAGCAGATGAAGAGCGCTCTTATCCGTATGGGAGTTAAGAACAGTATTCTGGGTGAAGAAATTAGAATTGAGGTTCCGGACTACAGGAACGATTTCCTCCATTCTGTTGATATCATTGAAGATATTATGATGGGCCGGGGCATGGATAGTTTTGATCCTGTTATGCCTTCAGATTCTACGGTAGGCAGGATAAGCCCTGAGGAAGGGTTTGCCAGAAGCGCTAAGGATATCCTTATAGGTCTGGGCTTTCAGGAGATGATTTACAACTATCTTGGCTCCCGAAAGGACTATATCGATAAGATGAATATAACAGGGGATCAGCTTATACAGATCGTAAATCCCATGACCGAAAACTATGAATTTGTCAGAGCAAGTATTATACCATCACTGTTAAATTCTGAATCAGTATCAGGCAATGCAGTTTACCCTCATGATATCTTTGAAATTGGAAAAGTTGCTTTTCTGGATTCTGAAGATAATTCCGGTACCGTTACAAAGAACTCTCTTGGGTTTTTTAGTGCCGACAGAAGTGAAGGATACAATCAGGTAAGCAGCAGTGTGTCCGCACTATTCTATTATTTGAATAAGGAATATGAGCTGATTGAACTGGATGACCCCAGATTTATTAAAGGTAGATCTGCGCAGATAGTATATAATGGAAAGAATGTTGGAGTTTTTGGTGAAGTATCCCCACAGGTCCTTGAGAATTGGGGTATACAAATGCCTGCCACCTGCTGTGAGATCGATCTTGATATACTAAAAATGGAACATTTTTAGTATTAGCGGCAGAGACTTTCCTGTGATTGTATATATTTTTATCTGAGTGTTGATAAAACAGGAAAGTGCTCGAAAGCGGATATAGATATTTTAATAGAGGAGTAGACAATGAGTGTTGTTACAGAAGCAGTTCAATTAAAATGGGAAAAAGATTGCAATATTATTGTAGGTCAGTCCCATTTTATCAAAACTGTAGAAGATATCCCTGAGATTCTGATCACCTCTGTTCCAGGGATAGAATATGGTCTTGCATTTTGCGATGCCTCAGTGCCATGTCTGATTCGAACAGAATGTAACAATGATAAACTTATAAGAGAGGCTGTCGATTGTGACGAAGCAGGGGCTGCAGGACAAGGACCCCACG
>CBDVAD010000635.1:0-1507 GCA_965371875.1 uncultured bacterium | reverse complement strand
ATAGAATTAATATCAGTGAAGCAGCAGTGAATCCAATATTAAATATAAAAAACAGGAAGGAAGCTCCTGAACAGACTGTAAGAACAAGAAGAATCATCTTGTATCTGCCGATTTTGTCAGCGAACCATCCAATCAGCAGAGGGCCGAAGATTCCTGTTATTTCAAATATTCCAAGAAGCAGACCAATTTCGTAGGCTCTGAAACCATGTATTTTGAGAATTTGCTGAAGGTACGGCACTACCGTTGCCATGGCAGCGAAGAAGATGAAATAGTTTATACTGAATTTTAGAACCAATTAAACCTCGTAAATCATATTAACAGAAATGAGAGTTCTGCACAGCTATTGAATGTTTTTTATTCTTACACACAATAAAGAATAGTGGTATTATAGACTTATGCTGATAACAGGAATAAAAGCAGGCAGGATTAACACTGGTCTAAAAAGACCATTTAAGACTTCTTTAAGAACACTCGAATCTATTGAAAGTATACTGATTGAGATTGACACTGATTCAGGTAATATCGGCTATGGAGGTGCTGCTCCTACGGCAGTAATAACCGGGGATACCACCGGATCAATAATAGATGGTGTGCAGATTATAGCTGACAGGATAATTGGACTCGATATTACTAACCTGGAAATAATAATGCAGAAAATAAATAGTTCCATGGTTGGAAATACTTCGGCGAAAGCAGCTGTTGATATGGCTGTTTATGATCTTTATGGAAAGCTCTATTCTGCTCCTTTATATAAGCTTCTTGGTGGGTTTCGAAATACTTTTGTCACTGATCTTACTATTAGCCTTAATTCTCCCGGAGAGATGGCAGAAGCAAGTATTGATGCTGTACGTCAGGGTGTGAAAATTTTGAAAGTAAAGGTCGGAGACGATGCAGGAACTGATCTGTCCAGAATGAAAGCGATTAGAGAAGCGGTAGGACCGGATATTAAACTTAGGATTGATGCCAATCAGGGATGGCAGGCTAAAGAGGCTGTTGAAGTAATAAGGCAAATGCAGAATGAAGGAATAGGACTGGATTTTGTTGAGCAGCCCGTGGCTGCTAAAGATTTTGAAGGCATGTGTTATGTTAAAAACAGAGTGTCTATTCCTGTTATTGCAGACGAAAGTGTTTTTTCTCCGTCTGACGCTCTGCGCCTTGTTAATATGAAAGCTGCTGATGGAATAAATATTAAACTTATGAAATCCGGTGGAATCTACAATGCTGTGAAAATTGCAGATATTGCAGAAACAGCCGGACTTTTCTGTATGGTTGGATCAATGATGGAGAGTCATGTAGGGTTAACTGCCGCTGCTCATTTTGCCGCATCCAGATCAGTAATCAAAGAAGTTGACCTTGATGTCCCCCTTCTCTGCAGCGAGAAAAAGGAAATATGCGGGAGCGAATATAATGGTACTGCAATAACTCTGACCGACTCTCCAGGGCTGGGTATTTCGGGTACAATGGCTCCATAGGACCAAAGATTATATAAAAATATGTTCCAAAAATT
>CBDVAD010000634.1:0-1515 GCA_965371875.1 uncultured bacterium | reverse complement strand
ATCTTAAAATCATCAATATCAATAATTATCAATGAAACAGGAATATTGTATCTGACTGATCTATACTGTGCCTTCTCGAATCTAACTTCAAACTCTCTCCGATTAGCTACATTTGTCAGAGCATCTGTACTGGCCATCATTTCCAAATGTTTCTGAAATCTGCCAATTGTTAAAGAGCTGAGGATAATCAGCAGGATTGTGGTTACCAGCCCCACAAAAACAGTATGTAAAAGATTGCTTCTGGCAAGGGCATAAACAATATCTGACTGCTGTTCAATTATAATAAACCAGTCCATTTCGGGAATATATCGGGAACTTATAAGCACTCGCCCACGATCATTTGTATAACTTTCATTAACTGGGAGCTCCTGCTTAACCAGCAGTTTCGAGGCAATATCCATTATTCCCTGTTGTTTAAAAATAGAGACCTGTTCAATCTTTGTTTCATCAGAATGAACCTGAATAATACCATTATCATCAATCAAATAGATATATTTATTATAGTGTTTTTGTCTATCTGCAAGAGTGTCGGCAATATTTTTAAGTTGCACACCAACACCTATTACCCCTAAAAATTTTCCATCAAAATCTTCAAATCTATAATTTATAAATATCGTAAGCAGATTATCTGAAGCTTCATCTGTATCTACATCCAGATCGTATTCTTTTCCTGAGGCAATAAATTTATAATACCATTCATCATGCCCATCTTCCGGATCAATTTGTTTGAGTATTCCATTGTAATAGTAGTAATTTTTTGTTTGATCTGAAATAAAAAATGTTGAAAAGAAACCATACTCTTCTTTTACCTTTTCCAGATACTGAATTACCTTTTCGATATCAAACTCCCCCTCCCGGACCCAATTGATTAGAAATGAATCTCTGGACATAGCAGACGCTATGTTTATTGGAAGTGTAAGTTCTCTCTGTATCTCTGAATAGATATTCTCACTTAAAAGGGGGATGGCAGAGGATACTATTTCTTTTCTTAAAGAAGCTCTGGTACTAATATAATTAAAGATACTGGTTCCAAGAAATGCTGATACAATAATTACAACTAAAATAGTGATAGTTTTCTTTTTGGAGATTGAGGACATTCTTTAAGTATAAGGTTATTTACACAAGAATCAAGATACATTTAATATCTTATAATTAAAACTCAAATAGAAAACCTTTCTAATATAGAAGCAAATTTTAATTCACTTGCAAATTACAGAAATAAATAGATCAGGTGACTGGTTAAATATTAAATTCCAGAATACTCTTAGTACCATTATTGTTTTCAATAGTGAAATTCCCTTCCAACTGCTGGGTGAGCATGTTTACAAGCATAAGGCCAAAACCTTTTTGTGTATCTGTATTAAATCCTTTAGGTAACCCATTGCCATTATCCTGTATGGTTAGGGTTACATTTCCATGGACCTCTTTTAGAGTAACCTCTATTCTACCGGAATCTCTACTTGTAAATGCATATTTCATAATATTTGTAATAAGCTCATTTACAATAATACCCAG
>CBDVAD010000633.1:0-1519 GCA_965371875.1 uncultured bacterium | reverse complement strand
CTCGCGATTATAAAGGGTTACATATAAACGAAGCTTATTCTACTTTTCTCGCATCTCAGCTTTTACTCCCAACTATAAAAGTTGATGTCGGCAACGGATATTCACTGACACCCCGTTACGATAGAAAGAGGGATTCTGAAGGGAATATTTGTAGAATCCATCAGGAAGATTTTTGTCAGGCACTGGGTTTTTCATCTCATATGAAATATGAAAGTGAAGGTGGTCCTAATCTTGCTGATTGTGTTAATCTGATTCGCAGGGTAAGTATTTCACCGGCAGAAGATGTGTTGAACCTTATACGCTGGCAGGTAATAAATCTTATCATAGGAAATTCTGATGGTCATGCAAAAAATCTGGCTCTTCTATACACCCTTGACGGACCTCGACTTGCGCCATTTTATGATATAGTTTCTACAAGAGTATACAAAGGGATTTCGAGGGAAATGGCTCTTTCTATTGGTTCAGAGAATGATCCGGGACAAATTCGAAACAGGGATTGGATAAAACTTGCTGCTGAGCTTGAGATCAGACCTTCACTTTTAAAGAGAACAGTTTCAACCCTTATTAAGCAATTAGAAGAGAACTTACCTCTCTGGCATAATCAGTTTATAAAACTGCAATGTGATGATCCAGTGTTGGAGCGTATAACTCAATTGATAGTAAAACAGGTAAGAAGGAGCAAAAAACTTCTGGAAGAAGAATGAGTACATATGTTGTACAGCTCTAATTGAAACAGAAATATTTTAAAAAGCTCCTACCAGAAATAATTCTCCTAAAATTTTCTCTTTTTCACATATTAATGAATTGACAACATAACCCAACTTAATATACTTATTACTACTACAATAGTAATTAACTTAAAACAGGAGATAAAAATGGATAAAATTAAGGTGATTATATGGGGTTTTGGTGCTATGGGAAGTGGAATGGCGGAGATGCTCCTTGGGAAGAAAGGGGTAGAGATTACTGGTATCTGCGATTCTCATCCTGATCGTAAGGGATGGGATATGCTCAGTGTTTTGAAAACCAACGGAAATCTAACTGCCGCTAATTTAAGCAGTGACAATATTAAGCATCCGGAAATAATAATAAAAGAAAAAATAGAGGATATAATATCTCCTGGATGTGCGGATGTTGTCCTTCTTGCAACAGACTCCTTTACAAAAAAGGCATATGATAAAATAGTTTATCTCCTGGAAAACAAACTTAACGTCGTATCGACAGCTGAAGAGATGGCCTACCCTGCAGCATCGGAACCGGAACTTACAGCTCAAATGGATAAAATAGCAAAAGCAAATGGTGTATCTGTCCTGGGAACAGGGATAAATCCTGGACTGATAATGGATCTTCTTGTCGTACTAATGACAGGAGCCAGTATTGATGTAGATCATATTAAGGCTGAACGTGTTAACAGCCTCTCTCCCTTTGGTCCTGCAGTAATGGAGGAGCAGGGAGTGGGCCTTACAAAGGAAGCCTTTATCAATGGAGTCAATGACGGATCTTTGGCTGGCCATGTTGG
>CBDVAD010000632.1:0-1519 GCA_965371875.1 uncultured bacterium | reverse complement strand
CCTTATTCTTCCCCATATAACAATTGCCTTCATTACTGTTCTTTTTCTAAGTAAACCTGGAATACTGTCAAGAATATCCTATCATCTTGGTATAATAGAAGATTTTATCACTTTTCCAAATATTCTCTATAGCGGAAAAGGATTTGGTATAATAATTGCCTATACCATAAAAGAGACTTCATTTGTTATTCTTATGGTTCTGGGGGTTCTTCTTAAACTCCCTGAAACACAAATTCAGACAGCACGAATGCTTGGAGCGAATCCTGTGCAAACTTTTTTTACGGTTATTATTCCCTTTATCCGTCCTGCTGTACAAATGAGTTTTATTATTATTTTCCTGTACAGTCTGGGTGCTTTTGACATTCCCTATGTTATGAGTGAAAGCCAACCGGAGATGATGAGTGTATCTATTTATAATACCTTTTTCAAAAAAGATTTAATCCACCGCCCTGTCGCTGCAGCAGAACTTGTTATTCTTTTTGGTTTGTCCCTTGTCCTTCTACTTTCTTTTTTTAAACATGAAAGGAATCCGTATGAAAAATAGGATGCTATTATTGTTACTGTTACTACTCATTTTATTGTTTCTGATTCCTGTGTTTATTCTTATAGTTCAGACACTGTCTTCAAGATGGATATGGCCTCAGATTATTCCCAACGAAATAAGCCTCAGGGCTCTTCGCTTTCTGGTACATGAGAGTTCTTCTCTTATTAAAAACCTTACCAGTTCCTTTCTTTATTCAATTACAACAGTCATCTTTTCTTTCTTAATTTCTATTTTGCCTGCATCTCTTTTTGCCCGGGTTGATTTTAAAGGAAAATCACTGCTTGAGACCCTCTTTCTTTTTCCTGTTCTTGTTCCATCCATTACATTTGCAATGGGGATACATTTTATGTTCATATATTTAAATCTTACTGATACTTTTATAGGAGTTGTATTTATTCTAACTACTTTTAGTTATCCATATATGCTACGAGCACTTATTGCCGGCTATAACGTAATCGGAAATGAATATTCAATAGCTGCAAAAAACCTTGGAGCAGGTAAAATCAATATACTATTAGGGATTGAGCTGCCACTTATTTTACCAGCAGCTGTCGCCGGAGGTTCAATTGTTTTTCTTGCAGCTTTTTCTGAATATTTTCTTGTTTTCCTTATTGGAGGTGGAGCAGTAGCTTCCTACTCAGGCTATCTTTTCCCTTTCCTGCTTTCAACCGACAGACAAACAGCAGCACTCTTAAGCCTTATTTTCCTTATTATTCCGATATTTCTCTTTTTTTTATCAGATATTACAATTTTAAAATACTATCGAAAAAGAGGTATGTCATGATCAATAAAAAATTATTTATATTACAAGGAGAGATCAATGAATAGAAATATAACATTGGTAATTTTAATTCTACTCTTATCTGCATCTATACTATGGGCAGCCACTGATCCTGGAGATTACTTTAGACAGTCGAATACAAACAATCAGGAAAAAGTGAATCATCAAAATTTGCAGAATATATTAAACAGATA
>CBDVAD010000631.1:0-1520 GCA_965371875.1 uncultured bacterium | reverse complement strand
AATGTAAGACTTCACAGACTTACAGGTAATAATCCCCGAAAGGTTGTTCTTCAGCGTTTTGCTCAATTCCTGCGTTCCCGAATTAGCGGTGGACGAATAAGCAGCGCAATTCAAATAAATGGTGACAGAATAATTAAACTTACCGTTCTGAATGGAGATGAAGAAACATTTATCTATATACGTCTTTGGGGCGGGGCATCAAACATTATAGTAACAGATCAATCTCATACCATACTGGATGCCTTCTACAGAAGACCCCGGCAGAATGAAATTTCCGGAGGAACATACTTTCCTGAAGAAACGATCCAGTTAAAAAGTGATAGAAGTACGAAAGTATTTGAAATAAGAGATTATGACAGAAATCACAGTTTTAATGAGTTTATAGAAAAGCAATACAAAGGCATTGAGTCAAACGTAGAACTATTAACATTAAGATCCAGAGTTGAAAATATACTAATATCAAGAGAATCACAGGCAGAATCAGCCCTGTCAGGATTACAGTCAAGATTGAGTAGTTATGAGAATTATGAACAGTACAGAGAGCAGGCTGAAATTGTTAAGGCAAATATATATAAAATCCATAGAGGGGATCTTTCTCTGGAAACAGAAAATTTTTTTAACGATAATAACCTGATTGAAATCAGGCTTGATCCTACATTAAGTCCAGGGGAAAACAGTGAATTGTTATTCTCGAAATATAAAAAAGCAAAATCCGGACTGGATAATATAGTAGAAGAGATAAATAATCTAAAAAGAAACCTTAAACGTATAAAAATTGAAAAAGAGGAACTTCTAAAATCAGAACATTCTGATAATGACCTTGCCAGGCTTAAAGAGTACCTGCAAAAAATACCTAAACAGGTACAGCTTAAGGAAAAGGAAAAGATACCAGGCCTTCAGTTCCAATCGGGAAGTTTTACTATACTCGCAGGAAGAACAGCAACAGAAAATGATCTGCTCCTGCGAAAATTTGTGCGTGGAAATGATTACTGGCTTCACACAAGAGACTACCCCGGAGGGTATATTTTCATCAAAATAATTCGTGGAAAGAGTATACCTCTGGAAACACTACTTGATGCCGGAAACCTGGCAGTATTTTTCTCAAAGGCAAAAAGAGGCGGTAAAGCAGACCTCTACTATACCCAGGTTAAGCACTTAAGAAGAGCCAAGGATGGAAAAAAAGGAACAGTTCTACCAACAAATGAAAAAAATCTTTCCATCACTATTGACGAGAAACGGCTAAACAGATTATTAGGAAGGACGCATAGCCGAGCAGGGACGGAGTCCCGACCAGGCAAGGAATAGAAATGAAGAAAAATAAGTCAGAACGGGGTATGACAGTTGATTTTATTTTTTATCCCGGGATAAAAAATGAATTGGAAGAGAGAATCAAATTACTCCTGGAAGAGAGAAAAACAATCCCCTCCCCAGATAATCAGGAAGCTGCTCCTGTAAAGGCAATCGTATCCCCCCATGCAGGATGGACTCACTGCGACAGAGTTATGGCTTCCGCATATTCT
>CBDVAD010000630.1:0-1528 GCA_965371875.1 uncultured bacterium | reverse complement strand
TAGCGATTGGCCATACCAACAGCAGTTTTTGCAAGGAAAGGATCTGCCTGAGAATCTTCATCGTAATATACCATGAAGGTTAAATTTCCGATAATTTCATTAATAAGAGCTGTTTCTTCTGGCGTGGCTTCCAGTGTTGATGCAGCGGCAGCAGGAGTTGGGGTCTCTACAGCCGGTGTATCGTCAGTAGCAGCGACAGCAACTTCGGGAGCTTCAGGGGCAAAAGAGGGTCTTTCCATATCCGGAAGAAGAACATCTCCACCCTGGGGAATGATAATATTGCCGTAAATATCATTTGCCATAAGGACACTTGAGAGTGCTTCAAGATTTATTCTTATACCAATAGTAGCAGTGGAGTTTCCACTGTCACCACCTCTATCAAGAATTTCCATAGTTTCATTATAAACATAGGCATTTGCGTTACTGGCAATATATATTTTACTTTCCAGCTTGTCCCTGTTTGCAGAAGCAGAGGCTATTCCAAGAGCATCAGATGCAGCCTTTTTTACTGCATTAAGTTTTGCAGCATTAAATGCTGCTGACTGGGTCGCTCCACTTCCTGTAGCATAGTAGACAGGAGATGCAGTAGGAACCGGCGCTGCTTCACCGGCAGGCTTTGCCTTAGCCGCAGAACTTCCTGAAGAGGATCCCCCTGTTGAGACACAGGAAATCATTACAGACATAATAAGTATTATAGTTAATAAAAGTTTTGTTTTTTTCATTTCTTTCCCCATACAATTAATATTTAAATGTTACACCGCCGCCATAAAGAACACCAGCATATGAATCAGAAATCTTATCAGCAATAGAGAGCATTGCAGCATAACCAGCCTCTCCAAATATTTTTATATTATCAGTTACCATGAAGCTGACACCTAACCTGGCATGACCGCCAATGGAGCTATAAACTACATAATCCTCATATCCTTCTACAACGGGTACTAACATTCCCAGTGCAACATCAATGGCAGGGGTTATATGAAGACGTCCCAGGTACCAGTTAAGTTCAGCGCCTGTGTAAACATTCACTGGAAAAAAAAGATACTCAAGTAGGGCTCCGTGGACTTCTACACCCAAAGGTACTTCAACTCCTACATATGGTCTGGTTCTATAAAAACCCCTTGAAACGATCTGCCTGATACCTAAGGCAAGAATCGGATCTTTGGTGGAATCAGTCTGGCTTATATAATTTACATACATAGCAGATTCAAAACCCATTCGGGGAATCTCCTTCAACTGATCTCCTACGGCAGGTTTCTTTTTAGCATAAAAAACCTGGGCAGTGGAAACTTCCTCATTAACCTCTTTAACGACAAGAAGTCCTGTCTTTTTTTCAACTGAATGCCCGGAAGGAAGAATAACAATATTTGTAAGACTGAACTCATCTCCAGGCTTAATACCCATATTGGCACCCAGCTCAATAAGGATCTCCCGGCCGTTAACATCCAAAACACCAGACTTAAGCTGAAATTCCGGAATTTTTATTAACTCAAAGGATAGTTGTATAGGCATAGCATCAACTGCACTT
>CBDVAD010000629.1:0-1528 GCA_965371875.1 uncultured bacterium | reverse complement strand
GTGAAGATTGATTCCAATAAAAACTGTTACATCAAATCCAAGTTTTGGATAATCCAGTATAATTTTGGATCCTTTTATTATACCCAGCTCTTTTAGACGATTAACACGAACATGTATTGTTCCTCCTGATACTACAAGTTCCCTGGCAATCTCCTGATAAGATCTTCTGGAATTTTCCTGAAGAATTGAAAGTATTTTGGTATCCAGGTTATCAATCTTATATCTTTCTTCCATGAAGGGTTCTCCTGCTTTATCAATCTGTATAAGAATTCTACACATTATATATTAATATAATAATATTGTATCTGAATATTGAAAAATTTTGAAATATCTCTAAAAAGGATTCTATATGTGATAAGTATTGATATCCCTGGTCATAACTCTCTCTGCACTTACACTTACAACACCTGGAATATCCATTACAGATATCTTGCACAAGTCGATATTTTCCTTTATAAGAACAGAACCAATTAGAGTAACACTTCCCTTTACTACGGTAACATTCAGATCATGTACCGGTATTTTTTTTATATAAAGAAGCTCTTCAATAACTTTCTGTTTCAGAATAAGATCACCAAGGGAGCAGTCCATATTCTTCTTGACCTCTATCAAGCCATTGATAACTTTAACAGCTCCATCAACATCGAGATATTTTGTATTAATAATCAGATCATAAAGCTCATATGATTCGAGAGCCGCATTGAAAAATGATCTGTAAAACCCCTTCCTCTCATTATTAATATGTCCAATTATTTTTTCCGCTTCTTTTTGGGAACATCCTCTTTCTTCCGAAAACTGTTTGATACTAACCGAATGAGGTGCTGTGATCCTTACTTTAACCACTCCGGGAATTCCTGCAAAAAGAACCTGCGCTCCTCTGCCCACCAGAACACAGTCACCATTACTGGCAAAATCCAGAATTACAGTCTTCAGATTATTCAGGTATCGTTCTTTCTTCTCCGAAAAGTTGCTCCAGTATCCAGGGTTCTTCTCATCATACTTATCAATAAGGAATTCCGGTAGTTTCTGATCCAGAAGCCTCTCTTTTAACAGGTCTCTATCAAGATATCCAAACCCTTTTTCTTCTGCCAGTTTTATAGCTATTTTCTCTCCCAGACTACCAGGTTGCCTTGAAATTGTTACTATCATCTAAAGCCTCCCTTATAAACCCCTTATATCCCTGCCTAATATGATTTCAAAACTGCTTGGCAGACAATCTGTTTCTGTAATAAAATTTAAGACTTAAATAGATAGAATTCAAGAAAATACCTGTTTTAATTAGTTAAAAATATTTTTATACCATTGATATCCCCGGTTGTGCTTATCAATTTCATAATTTTTATCTATTTCGGGACTTGTGTATTATTAATATGTTAAATATATGCACATATATTTACCATATTACTAATAATAACTTTATATATTGATATTTATCTAAATAATACTGTATTTTATCAGCAAATATAATAATTGGAGAGTGATATGCCGACTGAAACTTTGGAAAAAACTAAAAAAGCAAACCTACTGG
>CBDVAD010000628.1:0-1561 GCA_965371875.1 uncultured bacterium | reverse complement strand
GAAAGTAGGTACAGGCGAATCCATTACTACGGCAAAATTTTCCGGTTTGTTTTTATCCAGCAGGGATAGTAAGGTGCTGAAAAAGCCAAAAACTGCAGATATATTCTGTCCCTCCGGGTTCCTGACAGGGTTATGGATAAATGCCCAATAAGACCTGAAAATCAGGCTGAACCCGTCTAATAAGAATAATTTTTGTTTCATATACTTACATCAATAAACTGTGGAGATAGTTGTCCTGCAGAAGCGGGGACATAGGAAGACTTCCTGTTGAATAAATCCAGCAGGGATGCCATTTTATCAAGCGAAAATCTTAACAGCTTTCTATTCGCTCTGCTTAAATCTCTAATCTCTTTTTGGCGGGTGAAAGCCATTACTCTATGCCGGTCCAGTTCAGAAGAATTGACAGTATCCGCTAATTCATAACTTTTTATCACTCTGTTTAACTCTGATAATCTGCTTACAAAACCTTTCTCAATCAGTGAATATTGTTCTATATTACTGCCATTATTATCCAGGGCATTATTATTTCCCGGGGCATACTCTTTATTTAATGAAGCCAGTTCCAGATTAAGAAGATTTATAATTTTTGAACTCATTATTTCGTGTTGTTTATAGAGTTTTAAAAGTTTTACTTCGCAAGGTTTCAGGATGCCCAAAGGATTACCCCGCAATATTTATTCCACCAGTCCTGCCATCAATCCCGTTATCAATACCGGCCTTACCAACTACTTCGGTCCATGCACCACGTAAATCGGCAAGATATACCCGGACTTTTTTAAGCAGATCAACATCTTTATTGATATTAGCCTCCATAAGCTGCTGATTAAAAAACATGTACAGGCTAAAAAGAGAGCTTGCTATCTCTCCTCCCTTGTCGAAATCCAGAGATACTATCAGTTCAGTTATTAAATCCTGGGTTTTGATAATAGAATTACTTACATTATCCAGTTTATTACTGTTATTCTCAAGAGCTTCCAGGGCAATATTAAGCTGACGTATCGCCTCATCATATATCATGAGGATCAACTTTCCTCCGCTGGCAGTCTTAATGTGCGTTTCTTTGTATGCATCCAAACGATTGAATGTACCCACTCTATTCCCTCCACTCCGGATAATTCAAATATAAAAACATCCGTATCTCATTGCAAGTAATAAAGACATAATTTTTTATGCCCCCGTTATTTTTCTACTGTACATGTTCCATTAACGTAGTTACCGGAACAATGCTATAACCCTGTGTAAGCAAACCATTAATTAAAAGATCGAGATTTTGAAACAAATAATCATCTCTCCCACGTACAGTCTGACCAATACGAATTGGAATAATAGATCCCTGTTTCTTATCTGCCATTATATTTTCAATAATATCCATCGTAGATATATACATTGAATCTCCCGCACAGTCAGACAGGGAAACCCAATCCAGTGGATCTACGTCTCTTCCTACATAGGTATAATCCATAGAAGATGATGCCTTTATAATATCACTGTTCACATAGTAGTAGGGTGAATGCCATAATAACGATAACTCCCTTCCTGTCAATAGGAAATAATCATCTTC
>CBDVAD010000627.1:0-1585 GCA_965371875.1 uncultured bacterium | reverse complement strand
GTAAGCGTCAAAATAACCCCGTATTGAGTTCCAGAGAGAACCAACATATCTTCCTTACAAGGATAATATTAATGGAACGAAAATCAGAAGAGTATTGGAAACAACATATTGAATCATGGAAAGTCAGCAATTTAACGAGTAATAGTTACTGCAGAAAATCAGGACTAATAAACTCAACTTTTCAGAGATGGATCAAGAAACTAGATCATCCCAAAATTAAGCCAGTGAAGATAAGTATTCCAGTTGAAAATCACTCTTCAAAAATGATTACTCTTGAATATAGTGGAATTAAATTGTCTTTTCCGGTAGATATTCATGCCTCACTTTTAACCGTTGCAATACGAGAAATTAAAAGATGTTCATAGATTTACATGCAGTCGAAATATTCATTATTCCCGGTTTTACAGATATGAGAAAACAGATAAACGGATTATCTTCAGCTCTATTTGACCTCTGTGATATAGATCTTCAGGAACCAAATATATTTGTATTTTGTGGAAAATCAAAGAAGATTTTAAAAATATTATACTGGGATAGAAATGGATTTTGCCTCTGGCAGAAAAAGCTTGGCAAGGATAAGTTCCCCTGGCCTAAAGAAGCTAATGATCTTGAAAATATTGATCTTGATAAACTAAATATGCTACTTAATGGAATTGATTTCTGGAAAGAACACAAGGCGATAGTTTCCAAGACTTTTTTCTAATTAGGGTTTTATAATTCGTTTATAAGATTTATAATTCTGGAATGAAGAAAAAGGATATTTCGAAGTACACTAAAAATGAACTTATTGATCTGCTTCTAAAGAAAGATGAAGAGAATTCCCTTCTTAAGAATAAGGTAAAAAACCAGTCAGAACAGATCTCTATCCTGAACCGTTTTATCTTTGCAAAGAAGAATGAAAAATGGACTAAGGAAGATAAAACTTACAGTCGTACATTTAATGAAGCAGAGGATACAGCTTCAGAAAAAGACGATTTAAAGAAAGGTAAAGAGGGTAAATCCTCATCACATAAAAGAGGTAAAAAACCTCTCCCTGAGGATATCCCAAGAAATACTGTAGAGAGTGATCTTAACGATGACCAGAAAAGCTGTCCCTGCTGTGGTAAGCCTAGACCATGCATAGGAACGACCCCATCGGAAAAACTTGAATTTAAACTTGCTGAAATGACTATTACAAAATACCTGAAGAAGAGATATGGAGCATGTGATTGTGATGAGTTTCAGAATCAGGAAGATCTTCCACAGGTCATCGAGGCTAAGACCCCGGACCAGTTCATACCAGGCAGCGTAGCTTCTCCCAGTCTTGTAGCTTATATAATCACCAGTAAATTTGTAGATGCCATCCCGCTGTACAGACAGGAAAGAATATTTGAGCGTATTGGCGTAAATATTAGCAGACAAAATATGAGTAACTGGTCCCTAACTATTTCTAAAAAATGTGAAGTTATAACAGAACATATAAGAAAAAGTCTCATATCAGGAAAACTAATTAATATGGATGAAACTACAGTTCAGGTTCTGAATGAAAAGGGAAGAAGTGCTGAAAACAAATCATATATGTGGGTTATGACAGGAGGAGAATCCG
>CBDVAD010000626.1:0-1586 GCA_965371875.1 uncultured bacterium | reverse complement strand
CGCCAATGATAATTACTCTTTCATTTTTCATTATTAATTTTTCACTTTTCATTTAATTTCAGTAGTTTATCAGTACCCTTTAAGCCATGACCTGTAAAGACAGTGACAAGTGTCTTGCCTTCTATACTGTCCCTGTTTTTCTTTTGGAACTTCACAGCACCTGCAATAACAGCTGCACTTGTAGGCTCAATATAGTATCCCTGTTTCATCATACTATGTAAACTATATTTTATCTCATCTTCCGTTACCGCAATGACCTCTCCATTTGTTTCTCTGACAGCGGTGAGAATTTGAGTTCCTCGTACAGGTTTAGCTATTGCAATCCCCTCCGCAAGGGTATTAACAACAGATTCAATACTTGAAGGTTCTTTGAGTTTGTTGATGTAGCTTTTATAGAGGGGTGCACAGTTTGCAGTCTGAACGGCAATCATCTTTGGTATTTTATCGATTATCCCTGCATTACTAAGTTCTTTAAATCCAATAAATGCTCCCAGGAAAAGAGTTCCGTTTCCTGCGGGCAGTATTACGATATCCGGAGAAATCCAGCCTGACTGCTCACAAACCTCGTATGCAAATGTTTTTGTTCCCTGAAAGAACCAGGGATTCCAGGAATGGCTCGCATAGTAGTTTTTCTCAGCTGCTTCCATAACTGCTTCGGCTGTATTTTCTCTGGAACCGGGAATTTTATGAAGATTGGCTCCATATAATTCTATCTGAGCCAATTTCCCTGAAGAAGTGCTTTCCGGAACATAGATATCACACTTAATTCCTGCTTTTGCACAATAAGCGGCAACAGCTGACCCGGCGTTACCGGAAGAGTCTTCTACAATTTTTGTTATTCCCAGTTCTTTCACTTTACTGATAAGAACCGATGCCCCTCTGTCCTTATATGACCCTGTGGGGAAAAGATGGTCCTGCTTTACCAGGAGGCTGCCTTCTCCGGTTTCCACTTCCAAAAGTGGTGTAAAACCTTCCTGGAAGCTAACGATGTTTTTATCATCACCAATGGGAATGGCCTCTCTGTATTTCCACATACCGGGGATCTTCAATTTCAATTTTTCTGTGTCAAAGAAAGGTGTAAATTTTATATCAAGTAATCCTCCACAGCTGCATCTCCAGACCGGATCATTGACGGAATACTCTTTTTTACAACTGGAACAGATAAGACTTGTCACAACATTCTCCTAAGGTTGCATGGCCGAGCAGCAACGAAGTTGCGACCAGGCTAAGGTTGCATGGCCGAGCAGCAACGAAGTTGCGACCAGGTAAGCGACGCGCGCGACCAGGCTTAGAGACAGTGTATAAAAAAACAGGGAGGAAGTCTAACCTCCTCCCTGAAATACTTTTTTTATTAACATAATTCAAAATTAATCAGCTCACTTCCACTTGGCCATTTCAAGTTCTTTTTCACTCTTGGCAACAAGGATTGTTCCAACCATATCACCGGTAACATTAACACTTGTTCTACCCATATCAAGAATAGCATCAATACCCAGTATCATTGCATAGGCTGCAGCAACAGGTGTTCCGGCTTCTACAGGGAGACCTACAGAATTAAGAACCATAAGAAGCATAATAGCTCCTGC
>CBDVAD010000625.1:0-1591 GCA_965371875.1 uncultured bacterium | reverse complement strand
GAGGGTTCCATAAAGGGCATTCAGCAAATCCAGATCGTTTTCAGGCATAGTCAAATGCCTTCCCATGGACTCTCTGATCTCTGCAACAATTGAATAAAAGGGTTTATAAACCTGTTTATTTACCATCAGACCACCTATAACTACTACTATAAGGAAAACAACTGCAATACCGAGTATTTTTAATCTGAGATAGAGTATCTCTTTTTGTAAAATTGTTGAGTCCCGCAGCCTTATAAGGTACAGCTGTGAGCCTCCAAGAACCTGGTAGTCAATCACATGGTTTATTGATTTTATCTGATTAGTGAAATTGCCCGACAAATGTATACCATCTATCGTATTATCCAGTGTATCAGATAAGGCCTTCATCTCCGGCCTGGTGGATTTTTCTCCCAGAATACCGAAATTTGGATGATATAGAAGGAACTTTGTACCGGTTCTTTCATCATCCGCACGGGCTACAGCGTTGAGAAACCAACTGGAATCTACAATGAGAATTACTCCCTGGGATAACCCGCCTTCAACTGATCTGTTATCACGAACCAGATAAGTAAAAACAAGTTCTTTTTTATTCTCCAATGATATTATAGTCTCTATTGGAAGAGGAGTCAGCTGAGGAAGATCAGGATAAGCAGATTCAAGGTCATGGATGAGGTTGCCCGATACCTGGTACCAACCCTGTTTAGTTGAAATGATCTTTCCTGTTTGTACGTGAATGACATTTATGGAATATACAAAAGGCAATACCATATCCTTCATACGCTGAAAGCTCCGTATAAATACTGGGGAGACTTTATCAATAGAGGGAGCCAGAGAAAGAAGAATTGTTGCCGGGTGGCTATGAACTTTTATTACAATGTCCTGAGCTGTTTTATCCAATAGGTTGAAGATCTCTTTTGCCTGTTCCAATCCAATCTTATCTACGGAAGATCTGT
Organism: uncultured bacterium; assembly: GCA_965371875.1. Lineage (GTDB taxonomy): Bacteria > Spirochaetota > Spirochaetia > B11-G9 > B11-G9 > JAJRQE01. Next base: position 659 of record CBDVAD010000625.1, on the reverse strand, counting down.
AATCAATGAAAAGATTATCTACCTGTAAACTAATTGAAAATGAAAGAGCTATTACTGCAATCACAATAAATATTATGGTGACCAAATACCATGTCTGGAGTCTGCTGTAGATCTTCATCTGTTAACAATATTATGACCGAACCTAAATAACAACAGTAAAAAATTGCATAAGAAGCTTAAAATTATATGAAATGGTAGAATTCGTTTATATTGACAGTCCAATTGAAAGTGTTATTTAGAATTGACAGTTGCAGTCCTCATATATCCGGGTAATCATCAAAGTATGTTAAGTCTTACAAGAAATAAGAAAAAAAGCCTGATCGACCATAAGGGTCTCTGGTTACTGGCAATACCGGCTATCTTCTTTACAATACTAATACAGTATATGCCCCTTCCCGGCCTGATAATTGCATTTAAAAATTACAATTATGGACTTGGAATGTGGAAAAGTGAATGGTCCGGATTCTCTAACTTCTCCTATTTATTTAATTCAGGAGTTGCTGCACGTATTACATCAAACACAATTAAATGGAACTTTTTATTTATTGTATCGACCCATAGTATTGCAATGACGGTAGCCCTTATGCTGAATGAAGTATCCCGGCGATCGGTTAAATTTTACCAGACAGTTTATTTCTTTCCATTTTTCCTTTCCTGGG
>CBDVAD010000624.1:0-1609 GCA_965371875.1 uncultured bacterium | reverse complement strand
GCAAAAAATGTCGGCCCCCTTCTTGATATTCCGGCAACCGATGTTATGACCACTGGTCAGCATATGCTGTGGATGCTTGATGAATATGAAATTATCTATGGCGGCAGATATCCTGGTGCCATAACAGGAAAACCTGTAGGAATGGGAGGATCCCTGGGCAGAATTGAAGCTACAGGATATGGTCTTATTTTCACAGTACGGGAAGCTTTAAGAGAGCTTGGAATACGGGTTGAAGATACTACGGCAAGTGTCCAGGGATTTGGTAATGTTGCCCAATATGCAATTGAACTGTACAACAAATTGGGTGGAAAGGTTATTATGGTTTCCTGCTGGGATCATGAGAGTGGAGAATCAATAGCATTTCGGAAATCCGATGGAATAAATCTGAAAGAATTAAGAGAAATAACAGACAATTTTGGAGGGATAGATCAATTAAAGGCCAGATTCCTCGGTTATGAAGAATTACCGGGAGATGAATGGATAGAACAGGATGTTGAAATACTAATACCAGCTGCTCTTGAAAATTCTATCAGTAGTAAAAATGCAGCTTCCATAAGTGATAAAGTCAAAATTATTGCAGAGGGAGCAAACGGTCCCACATCAATTGAAGCAGATAAGATAATCCGGGAAAAAGGTATTTTCATGATTCCTGATTTTCTGGCAAATGCCGGCGGTGTTATATGCAGCTATTTTGAGCAGGTTCAAAGTAATACAAATTATTTTTGGAGCAAAGAAGAAGTGCTTAGTAAGCTGGATGCTAAAATGACTGATGCTTTTATCAATGTAAGCGATCTTGCAAAAAAACAGAAACTCTATACAAGGGAAGCAGCATATATTTTAGCAGTCGACCGTGTTGCAAAGGCCTGCAGCAGCAGGGGATGGACATAACAATTGTTAAAAACTATAGGGGAATTCTCCCGAAAAACTTTACTGCAGGATTCCTTTACCTACCTTGGCAGCGGTAGTTTTGGAGGAAAAGCAGAAGGTCTCAAATTGCTGTATGAAATTTCCGGAAATACAATATTTGAAAAATACCCTGATTTCGAAGTGTCCATACCAAAAACAATTGTAATAACTACCAGTTATTTTGATGAATTCATGGAACAAAATAATCTCTACCCCGTCGTTATATCGGAAGAAGTTGACAGGCGTATTACACATCAGTTCCAGAAGGCTTCTCTTCCTGTAAGTATACTGGGAGATCTTCGTGAAATTGCCGGGGGTACCACCACACCATTAGCTATTCGTTCATCCAGCCTTCTGGAAGATTCTGCAGAAACTCCTATGGCTGGGGTTTATGCAACTAAAATGATACCCGGCAATCAGGCGGATCCTGACACAAGATTTCTTAAACTTACAGAAGCAATAAAACTTATATACGCATCCACCTTTTTTTCCGCTCCAAAAATATCTATGCTGGCTACCGGCAAGAATATTTATGACGAGAAGATGGCTGTAGTTATACAGGATGTGTCAGGAATACTGCATAACAAAAGGTTCTACCCGGATATTTCCGGAGTTGCAAGATCATTTAATTACTATCCAACCGGAAATTCAAAATCTGAGGAGGGAGTAATAAGTCTGGCTTTGGGACTGGGTAAATTTATTG
>CBDVAD010000623.1:0-1620 GCA_965371875.1 uncultured bacterium | reverse complement strand
CATGGAGTTTATTTCACTTAGGAAATATTACAAGAAGGAGAGAATTACCGCTTACGATAGTCTGCCCCAGAGTATTTTTTTCATTGACAGAGATTCAAATTATATCTCCTGTAACAGAAGCTATGCAAAAAACTTTCAGCTTGAAGAATCTGAAATTATTGGCAGGAATGTTTACGATATACATCCTAAGCTGCAGGCAGACAGATTCAGGCAGGAGGACCTGGCTATCCTGGAAAAGGGAGAAATAAAAGAGTTAGATGGAACGCTTACTCTCGGAAATCAAGAAATTAGTGTTCATACAGTAAAGGTACCCGTAAGAGATGAGGATGGAAGGATAATGGGTGTACTTGGAATATACTGGGACATTTCCGAACGAAAAAAGATTGAGAGAGAGTTGGAAGAATACCAGATGCATCTGGAAGAATTAGTAGTCGAAGGAACTTCATCTTTTGAAAATGCAAATAAGCAACTCACAAACGAGATCGCTGAACATAAGAAAGTATTGGATGAACTAAGAATTGCGAAGGGTTTTGCTGAAAATCTTATAGATACCGCTAATGTAATGGTTATTATCCTGAATCGTGAGAACGTTATAACAACTTTTAACAAACATGCCGAGAACTTGACCGGGTATAAAAAAGAGGAGGTAATAGACAAAAAATGGATTGATCTTTTTATTCCCCAACGAGATAAAGCAGACATGCAGAAAGTTTTTAACGATATATTCAACAATATACAGCAGGTTTCTCAACATGAAAATCCCATCCTTTTAAAAAACGATGAGGAACGGTTGATAAACTGGAGTAACAGTGTAGTGCGAGATAGCTCCGGAAATATCAATGGTTTTCTGGCCATCGGAATGGACATCACCGAATATAAAAAAGCAGAAGAGAAGCTGAAAAAAGCCAGGATCGAAGCTGAATCGGCCAACAAAGCAAAGAGTGAATTCCTTGCAAATATGTCCCATGATCTCCGAACTCCTCTAAATGCAATCCTGGGGAACACCCAGATGTTCATGAGGGATAAGGAAATGATGGACCAATACAGCCGTCCAATTGAAGCGATTCATCGAAGCGGTTCACATCTGTCATCAATGATCAATGATATTCTGGACCTTTCAAAAATTGAAGCCGGTAAAATGGAATCTACTCCTGTCTGCATTGAATTTCCCACTTTTTTATCGGAGATTACTGAAGTTTTCAAGCCCAGGATGGAGCAGAAAGGACTTTCTTTCGTTATTGAAAATAATACTGATCCATCCCTGTTCTTAATGGTTGATGAACAGCATTTACGCCAGATCCTGTATAACCTTCTGGGCAATGCCGTTAAATTTACTGAATCCGGAACTGTATCTTTAACGATATCCTATTCCAAACTACCCCATAAAGAGAATCAAGACAGGCCTGGGAAAGTAGGAATAAATTTTGAAGTAAGAGACACGGGTGTTGGTATTGCAGAAGATAGGATGGAATCGATTTTTGACCCATTTTCCCAGGAAAATAAGTTAGGGCATAATGATGAAGGTACAGGGCTGGGCCTGGCTATCTGCAGGAAGCTGGTCAGGATAATGGGAGCAGAGCTGCTGGTTGAGAGCACACCCGGCATGGGCAGCAGCTTCCA
>CBDVAD010000622.1:0-1643 GCA_965371875.1 uncultured bacterium | reverse complement strand
AGCGAGGAATGCACTTTTTTTTACTATGTTTATAGGTGGGTGTTCCGGGTCTACGGGTGGAGGTATAAAGGTTGTCAGGATAGTAACCCTAATTAAACTGGCATTTCATGAGATGAAGCAGATGGTCTATCCCAGTGGTGTTTTTCGATTAAAAATGAATGGAATTGTTATGAAGAAGGATATAGTATATCCAATTGCAGGCTTTTTCTTTCTTTATATGCTACTGTTGCTTGTTGTAACTCTTAGTGTTGCTTCCGGAGGGTATGATATTTTAACTTCTTTTTCCACAGCACTGGCTACTTTAGGAAATATTGGGCCTGGTTTTGGAAAAATAGGACCGGCTTTGAATTACTCTTTCTATCCTGACTATATTAAATGGATTCTTAGTACAGCGATGATGCTTGGCAGACTCGAGATCTATACTGTTCTTATCTTAATTACCCCAAAGTTCTGGAGACCATAGGTTATGAATGAAACTCTTAAACTAATAAATAATAGAAAATCTGTAAGAAAATTTGCTGATAAAAAAATTGATCAGAATGATATTGATTCAATTATTCATTCAGCAATGAGAGCACCAACTGCAGGCAATCAGATGCTTTACTCCATAATTGAAGTAGATGATCAGAGTTTAAAAGACAGATTGGTAAAGAGCTGTGATGATCAGCCTTTTATTGCAACAGCGCCCCTTGTTCTCTTATTTCTTGCTGACTATCAGAGAACATACGACTTTTTTATCAGCTCAGGAGTTAAAGAGTATAGTGAAAGAGAGGGGCTCCAGCATAGAACTCCTGGTATTGGAGATTTAATGCTTGCCAGCTGTGATGCCCTTATTGCAGCACAGAATTCTGCTATTGCAGCAGAATCACTTGGTCTCGGTTCCTGTTATATTGGTGATATTATGGAGAATTATGAAATCCATCAGGAAATGTTTAATCTGCCTGAATACACATTTCCAATTACTATGTTATGCTTTGGTTACCCCGTAGGCGATTATAGTGGCAGACAGATCACTCCAAGGTATCCCCGGGAGTACATACATTTCAAAAACCAATACAAAAGATTTAAGCAGCCTGATTTTATTGAGATGGTAAGACCTATTAGTGAGACATACTTTAAAAGTGGTAAGTACCTGGGAAACTCAGAAAATCTGGGACAACACTTCTATACAAAAAAATTCACTGCAGATTTTACTCTGGAGATGAACCGTTCAGTACAAAAAGCTTTTGATTCATGGCTCAGGAGTTAAGCAACTCATGATATCTGGCAATTTCATCTCTTAATTCGTCAATAGATACATATCTTGCTTTTCTAATTGTTTCCTTTCCCTGGATGAAAACGAGAATACCGGGAATGGTAAAAATTGAAAACTTACCAGCCGCTTCGGGCAGTTTGTCCAGATCAATATATCTGGCTTCCATCTCCGGGAACTCTTTGATCATCTCTTCTACTTTTGGGATAAGAGCAACACATACACCACAATCAGGTCTGGAAAGGTAAAGCATCCTCATATCGCCTGATGTAATAAAGGTATCTATTTCAGAAATTAATTTTATATCTTTCATAGGCTGTTTATTTACTATTTGAAGAATGTTGTCAAGCTGACAATTGATTTAACCTAAATTATTGCTTGCAAATCTCAA
>CBDVAD010000621.1:0-1650 GCA_965371875.1 uncultured bacterium | reverse complement strand
CAGAGATGACCCCTGTCCCATCTCCATGGAGCCGGTAAAAGCCTTGAAATAGGTATATACAGAGAGGACCTTTACATCCTCAGTCAGCAGGAAGATATCCTCAAATTTGTTGAAGTTCCAGATTATCCTTAACAGAACTATTGCGCCAATGACAAAGTAGACTTCAGGGAATGTGATGCTTTTAAACTTATCCCATCCATTGGCACCGTCTATCTCCGCAGCCTCATACAATGTTGCGTCAATCGCCTGAAGCCTGGAGAGTATCATCAGATAGGCAAAGGGGAAGCCCTTCCAGATACTGAAAAGGATTGCTACCCATACAGCAACTCCAGGTGTTCCAATCAGGTTGAACCTTTCTGAGAATAACCCCAGTTTCTCGTAGGTAATGTCCATAAAGATACCGTTGACAGGATCAAATATAAACTTCCATGCGAACACTACTGATATTACCGGCGCTACATAGGGGAGCAGTATCAGGCTTCTTACAAGTCCTCTAAATGGAAACTCCTTATTCATGGCCAAGGCTACTATTAAGCCAAAAAGGGTTGTTCCTATTGTGGTGAAGACTACATATAGAACGGTGGTAAAAACAGCATTCCAGAAGGTCGGATCAAATACTACATTGCTGTAGTTGTCCAGGCCGATATAGGTATTTCCACCTTCCAGGTTGACGTCAAAAAAACTTAAATAGATGTTATATACTATCGGATACAAAATTAAAGAGAGAATTATAACTACAGCAGGAAGAATCAGCGCCCAACCAAGAATGCTTTCTCTCTGCTGTCTGTTTAAGTTGTTCTGATTTAAGATGCTTGCCAGATTCATGTTCAACTCCTTTCAGTATTCTGTACCGGCAAAGACTGGCTCATGGGGTTAGGTAAGAAAAAGAGCTGTCCTTGAATTACTTCCGGACAGCTCTTATATTTATTAAATCTACTTTACAAGTTTTTTCATCTCGCTTTCTGCCCATGCCATTGCTTTGTCAACTTCCATTCCTTCCTGTGTGATTTTGTATAGCATCTGAGGAAGAATTTGCTGTGCGGTAATAACACTGGCAGCTTCCATTCTGTTCCCACCTACAATACTGAATGTCTCTATACTGTCCAGACCCTGAATGATCTCAGCCATCTTTTCAGCTCCGTAATGCTTAAAAATACCCTTAGGATCGTTCTGGAATCTTGCATTTGTCGAAATCTCTTTGAGCATAGGATTCATTCCGCCTGGTGCCATATGGAGAAAGGTTATGTATGCATTCTGAGTATACAGATACTGGATAAACTTCTTTGCTGCGGCTGTCTTTGCACTGTCATCCTGGTTGAAAAGTCCCAGCGTAACAACTGTTCCGTATCCAGCTGATGATTTGTTTGTCATAATCGGTGCAAGACGTGTTTTATCAACAAGTTCCGGATCAAATCCTGTTCCCTTCAGGTTTTCAAAGTTTTCTGCTGTTAGAGAACCTGCTGCAACTTCCTGAAGTGCAAGGTCGTCCATAATGTAGGTAGAGTAGTAGAACATTGCCATCTTTCCCTGGAGATAATAATCTCTTGCTCTCCATGTCTGTGGTCCCGGAGGTGTGTATTTGGCAAGTTCGGCATAATATTCCACTGCTTCCTTCATCTCCGGAGAGTTGAATACCAGATTTCCGTCTTT
>CBDVAD010000620.1:0-1654 GCA_965371875.1 uncultured bacterium | reverse complement strand
TTTTTGAGCAACCTTATTTTTTTTAATAAAATGTCTTCTTTTCTTTCCCCCAAAGAGGGGATTTCCAGATGAACAACTGATAAGCGGTAATACAGATCTTCTCTGAATTTACCTTCTTCTACAAGTTCCTTCAGTTTTTTATTTGTTGCCGCAACAAAACGAACATCCATTTTCTGTATATGATTGGATCCTAACCTCTCAAATTCTTTTTCCTGAATAACTCTCAGAAGTTTTGCCTGAGTGTTAATACTCATCTCGCCTATCTCATCAAAAAAGATCGTACCTCCTTCAGCTATCTCAAATTTTCCCTTTCTGGCTTCTCTGGCATCAGTAAAAGCACCTTTTTCATGTCCAAATAATTCACTTTCCAGTAGTGTTTCGGGAATTGAAGCGCAGTTTATCTTTATATATGGCTTTTCAGACCTGTTACTATTTGTATGTATAGCATTGGCCACCAGTTCTTTTCCTGTTCCGCTCTCCCCGGTAATAATAATAGGAATATCTGTTATAGCAATTTTTTCTACAATCCCCATAATTTCAATCATTTTTAAATTGCTTGTAACTATCTTATCAATCTTTGGGATATTATTTTGTTTTTCTTTAACATTTTTTAATTGATCAATTTCAGAAAGTAATTTTGCAAACTTTATCGGTTTTTCATAAAAATTCTGGGCTCCGTATTTCATGGCTGTAACGATTGTATCTACCGAACCAAAACCGGAAATCATAATAACAGGCAGATCGGGGTATTGGGATTTAATGGATTTTATAAGATTTATTCCGGAAATATCAGGCATTTTATAGTCAGTCAGAACAAGAAATATATCATTGTTTTCTAATAGAGAAAATGTCTTTCGACTGTCTGATGTATATATAGCATTATAGTTGTGGGCCTTGAATAGTTTTGACAGAGAAACACACATTTCTATCTCATCATCAATAATTAGGATTGTTTCCATAGGGGTATTTTAGATTGTGTACTCAGAAAAAACAAGGTTTTAATTTTTAATACACAACTGGGAATAATTTTTCCCACACTGAATATAATATTGAGGTTATAATTTCTCAAATAACTGGTACACTTGATTGCAGTATCTTAAAATATATTATAAATACTTATATTATAAAGAAATATTAAATTGCTGTAATTTCTGTATTGGTTGGCATATTTATTGCATTATAAAGGAAAAACTATAAGGAGAGATTGAATGAAAAGATTTTTAGCTTTCTTATTGGTAATGCTGATTGCACTTAGTTTTACCAGTGTCCTTTTCGCAGCAGGAGCAAAAGAGGATGGAGACAAACCAGTTAAAATAGGATTTTTAGTAAAAATGCCTGAAGAACCATGGTTTCAGAATGAATGGAAATTTGCCGAACAGGCTGGTGAAAAGTATGGTTTCGAAGTTGTTAAGATTGGTACACCGGATGGAGAGAAAGTACTTTCTGCAATTGATAACCTGGCAACACAGGGTGCACTGGGTTTTGTAATCTGTACTCCGGATGTAAATCTTGGTCCAGCCATCAAAGCAAAAGCTGATGCTGTCGGTCTTAAAGTAATAGCTGTTGACGACAGATTCCTTGGTCCCGATGGAAACCCTATGGAAGATGTTCCTTATATGGGAATATCTGCATATAAAATAGGGAAGCAGGTAGG
>CBDVAD010000619.1:0-1739 GCA_965371875.1 uncultured bacterium | reverse complement strand
AAATTATATCCCTTAATCCTGATCCGCCCTTTCGGAGCAATCCGGTTCTGCTATTTTGGGGTATTCCAAAGACTACATCAAGTCTATCTTTTTCTGCCATAGAAAGAAGATCTGTAATATCCTCCGGGTTATGGGAAAGATCATCATCCACAGTAATGGTATAGTCTCCCCGGGATACTTTTAGACCGGAGAGAGTTGCAAGCTGCTGACCATAATTTTTCTTAAGAAAAACACCTTTTATATCTATACCCTCATTTCTAAGTTCACTGATAAGACTTTCTGATCTTTTTTGACTTCCATCATCGACAATAATTATTTCAAAGTCATCTACCTTACAAACAAGCAGTGCGTCTACTATCTCTGTACAAAGTGCAGGCAATTGGTCCCATCCATTGTAGGTAGGAATAACAATGGAAAGTTTCAAAACAGATAAACTCCCTGATTCCAGATTAAAAATCCCGTAAGAATAAACAGACCGCCTGTAATGTGAAAAATGGAAATTCTCTCCTTTAGTACAAATCGCCCAAGAATTATTACAAGAATATAAGCTAAACCGTTAAAACTGAAAGCAGTTTTCAAATCCAGCTGTGAAAGGGCGGAGAAATATAGGAGTGGAGCAGCCAGAACCAAAACTATTCCAATAACAAGGTAGGGATTAAGAAAACTTCTTATCATTATAGCGGTTCCACTTCCAGTTCTAATCTTTCCGGATCCAGTCTTTATTAAGACCTGGGACAAAGAAGTAAGTATTACCATTATAAGAAGTTTTATGTATGGATTGATCATACTCTCTTCCTGTTTTGTCTTTCACCAATACCAATAAGTACTACACCTGCAGTTATGAATCCTGCTCCAAATAGATTTGCGTTTACAATCTCTTCCTGAAAGAAAAAATGAGAAACAAGCAATACCAGAATATAGTTCAGACTCAAAACAGGATATGCAAAAACAAGGCGCATTCTCCGGATAATAAATATCCATAGAAATCCCCGGCTTAGCAAACAAATGTAGCTAAGCAAAGAATATATATTTAAAATAGTTCCACCGGACTCAATTATAATACCTGACTGTTTTGCAAAAATTTGCCCCATAAGCATAATACCTAAAGGGAGCAGAAGCACCAACCTGGGAAGAATTATTTTAGTAGACATACCTATTTATTGCTCCTGATTATCAATTTATATCATAATATTCAGTCGCTGTAATCAATACAATAATAAATTTTATAGATAAAATTTGAAAAGTACTGTAAACTCTTCCGATCAAGGAGTTATTATGCTAAATTTTTATGACAGACCCTTTGTATATTTCCTACCCAAACCAAATAAGGTTATCCTTGCTCTTGGAAGGCTGTATAACAGGTATTATTACATGCCCGGCCACGAACACATGGTTAAGTCTGTTGAAAGTGAAGGAGCGGATAAGATCCGAAGGCTGGCCTCTGACAAAAGAAACAGACTGATTTTCCTTTCGAACCACCCGACCCATAGTGACAGCCAGATAATAATAGAAGCATTCAGACAGGCAGGTGTAACTACAAATTTTATGGCGGCATACGATCTTTTTTTCAGACAGAGCAAATTCAACCAATGGGTTATGCAGAAGGCCGGCTCTTTTTCTGTGGACAGAGAATCTTTCAACTCTGAACCCATTAAGGAGGCTGTGGACATCCTCTCAAAGGGCAAGTATCATCTAACTCTATTTTCGGAGGGACGGCCTTATCTGCAAAATGATCTTAT
>CBDVAD010000618.1:0-1744 GCA_965371875.1 uncultured bacterium | reverse complement strand
GAAAAATTATTGTGCTGGATGAGACAGAATTATCAGCATCTACAGAGTCTGCGGTTTCGTATTTGGACTGGCTGCGGGAATGGAAGTTAACAGAAAAATGAAAACTTATATGTATAGTTTTCCGGTAGCTCACCAAGTTACCACGGAAGTCACCATGGAAGTCACCATGGAAGTCAGGAAACTATTGGAAACATGTGTAATAGAAATAAATATTCCCTACTAACCGGATAGGGTTTCGAGGGTGCGATAAATCGTTTCCCTATGGCAGTAACAATCACAGTGCGGGATTTCCATTTCAATCCATTTTTTAGATTATTATACATTCGTTTTCTAACTTCACCAACTGAAATAATTTGAGAAAAAAATTGAAAAATATAAATAAATGTGTAATACTGGTACCAGAACATAGTGCCTTCGGTGAAGTCCTTCCATACATCATGGGAAAGATAGTACCCGGGGGCTTTTTTGTAGTTAAATAAAGAGATTAGCAGAGTTAAGAAGTAATGAAGACAGAAGCCGAAACACGAAAAGAACTTATTGATACAAAACTCTTATCTGCCGGCTGGGATGTAAATAATCTTTCCCATGTGTCACAGGAATTCGATATTTCTGTACCCCTGCCGGATGGTGTTTCTGAACCACGAACCCCTTATGAAGGTCATCAGTACAGTGACTATGTCCTGCTGGGAAGAGACGGGAAGCCTCTTGCTGTTGTAGAGGCTAAAAAGAGTTCCAAAGATGCTGAGGTCGGCAGGGAGCAGGCAAAGCAGTACTGCTATAACATTCAGAAAGAGCATGGTGGCAGGCTCCCTTTTTGTTTTTATACCAATGGTCTTGAGATTTACTTCTGGGACCTTGAGAATTACCCGCCCAGAAAAGTAATAGGTTATCCGACCCGGGACAATTTAGAGCGTTTCCAGTATATCAGGGAACACCGAAAACCTCTGGCAGATGAGCTGATAAATACAGAGATAGCCGGCAGGGATTATCAGATCAGGGCTATTCGGGCCGTAATGGAAGGAATTGAGGCGAAGCAGCGGAATTTCCTTCTGGTAATGGCCACGGGAACAGGAAAAACCAGAACCTGTATTGCCCTTGTAGATGCCCTTATGCGTGCAGGTCATGCAGAGCGGGTATTATTTCTGGTGGATAGAATTATACTTCGTAATCAGGGATTGGATGCGTTTAAAGAACATCTGCCCAATGAACCACGATGGCCCCATGAGGGTGAGAAGCTGATTTCCAAAGACCGCCGTATCTATGTTTCCACCTATCCCTCAATGCTGAATATTATCAGGGAAGAGAAAAACACCCTTTCTCCTCATTTTTTTGATTTAATTGTAATTGATGAGAGTCATCGTTCCATATATAACACCTATGGAGAAGTACTCGATTATTTCAAGGCCATCAGTCTCGGATTAACTGCGACTCCAACAGATATCATTGACCATAATACATTTAAGCTTTTTAATTGTGACGACGGTCTGCCAACCTTTGCATATACCTACGAGGAGGCAGTTACTAATGTCCCTCCATACCTCTGTAATTTTCAGGTAATGAAGATCCATACAAAATTTCAGGATGAGGGTATTAGTAAACGAACAATCTCCCTGGAAGACCAGAAGAAACTGATTCTTGAAGGGAAAGAGGTTGCAGAGATCAATTTTGAAGGTACGGAGATAGAAAAGAAAGTTATTAATAAGGGTACAAATGCTTTAATTGTCAAAGAGTTTATGGAAGAATC
>CBDVAD010000617.1:0-1789 GCA_965371875.1 uncultured bacterium | reverse complement strand
CATTGGAAATTGCAATAGCAAGAAAAATAATAGGGAAAATTATACCGGTACCGCCAACATAAGAAGGATCAGACAGGTCTATTCTGCTAATCCACATTGTATCCGTAATATTATAAAGAAGATGAAAGATCATACCCGCAAAAATCGGAGCTGAGAGTTTAAAAATCAAAGGAAGTATAGGCCCGTCATACATTCCCTTAATCTCTTTTCTTTTTAAGTCTTCCTCAATCTTTTCATTTTCCATTTTTTCCTACTCCCATTCTATTGTTGCAGGAGGTTTACTTGAAATATCGTACACAACCCTGCCAATTTCGGAAATTGTATTGGTTAAAAGAGAGGAGATCTCAAGGAGGTCACTTGTTTTAAAAGGAAAAACATCTGCAGTCATACCATCTACACTTATTATTGCCCTTAAGGCAAGTACATATCCATATTCCCGTGCATCACCTGTTACACCAACAGATTTCACAGGTAAAAGAACACAGAAAGCCTGCCAGATTTTGTTATAAAGATCTCTTTTCTTTAGTTCGTCGATAAATAATGCGTCTGCTTCCTGAAGTATACTTACTTTTTCCCGCGTAATATCCCCAATTATCCTTACAGCAAGACCGGGACCGGGAAAAGGATGACGATTAATGATTCGGCTGTCAATTCCCAGGCTGATTCCAAGACGTCGGACTTCATCTTTAAACAGCTTATCAAGGGGTTCTATAATAAGTCCGGCATTTCGTTTTGCTTCTACCATAGGTGAACGTACATTATGATGAGATTTTATAACTTTAGCCTTACTCCCTACTCCCTTTCCAGATTCTATCAGATCTGTATACAGTGTCCCCTGTGCCAGAAAGTAGTTATCTGAAAGCCCTTCAGGTAATTCCTTTTCCTGAATTTTTATAAACAGATCACCTATAATTTCCCGTTTCTTTTCAGGATCAGAAATATTTTTAAGTTTATCAAGAAAAATATTGGATGCATCTACAATTTGTATATTCATTGCTCCAAGGCTTTTTAAATAAATTTCAATTTCAGAGGTTTCATTTTTTCTCATCAATCCGGTATCAATATACATAAGATAGATGTTTTCAGGAGAAAGGGCCTTTAAAAGTATACCTGCAGCAACTGACGAATCAACCCCGCCTGATATTAATAAAAGAACTTTGTTATCCCCTACTTTTATCTTTATTTCTTTTGAAATATGATCCATGAAAATATCCATATTCCAACTTTTTTCTGACTTACAAATACGAATAACAAAATTGCTTAGTATTTCTGTTCCATAATCACAATGGCTTACCTCAGGATGAAATTGCAGACCATAAAGATTTAAATTTTTATTAATTGCAGCTGCAGGATGACTTTCAGAAGCTGCAATAAGATCAAATCCTTCTCCAAGGGTTTCAAGACTGTCACCGTGGCTCATCCAGGATAGAAATCCATCAGGTATATCATGGAACAGTTCAGATTCGTTTAATAAAGAAACAGCTGCTCTCCCATATTCTTTTGTTACTGAAGCATTAACCTTTCCATTATTCGCAACCGTCATTCGCTGAAATCCATAGCAAATTCCAAGTACAGGCAGCCCAGTGGAATAAACAGAACTATGGGGTTCAGGTGCTCCCGGCTCATACACAGAAAAAGGAGAACCTGACATTATAATACCCCTGGTATTCTCCAGTAGATCTTGTGAAAAAACAGATTCACCAGGGACTATTTCGCAGAAGACTCCAAGCTCTCTTATTCTTCTTCCAAAAAGCTGTGTTGTCTGTGAACCGAAGACCCGAATAATAAT
>CBDVAD010000616.1:0-1790 GCA_965371875.1 uncultured bacterium | reverse complement strand
CCCCTTTTTCAGCCTTCTGGAGCATCTTTTTTCTGACCATAAATATGTAAATCCTATATTTATATCCGTTCCAACTAAAGGGCATTGTCAACGGCAAAAAAAACTTAATCTTTTTATGGCTGCTGTAAAACGCTATAATATCCCATTTTATCAGGAAAAAAATCTGTTAACCGTTCCTTCCTATACGTACAGCGATGGTAAAAATATATGGAACCGAATTAAAGAAACCAATCCCAATGCGGACGTTTTTATCTGCCTTTCCGATGTTATAGCGGCATCCTTAATTATGGCGCAGCAGAAAGAGGGGAAAAAAACAGCAATTACCGGATACGGAGATTTTGAAATTAGTGAGTCATTCAATATTACAACGGTTGATCAGCATATCAGATGGTGGGGGTCTGATTCTTTTCAGCATCTCTTTTACTCAATGCAATATATACAGCGGCAGGGGGATTATCCGGAATATCGTTCCTTTAAAGCCCCTGCTGCGTTAATTAAGCGAACATCCTGTGCCTGTAAGGCCGGGAAATAATAATCGGAGGAAATTTATGAAAAAAAACCTGATGATTTTGTTAGTGCTCTTGATGGCAATTAGTTTTGTCTGGGCTGGAGGCAATCAGGAAAGCGAAGGCGGAGTAGAGTACATAAAAATGTACTATCCCGTAGGAGTCGCCGGACCAATGGCGAAAGTAATGAGTGAAATGGTAGCTGAATTCAATGAGTTTCAGGATCAAATTGTTGTTGAAGCAATCTTTGCCGGTGGTTACTCTGAAGCTCTGGAAAAAACCAGAACAGCGGTGTTATCCGGAAATTCCCCGGCACTCGCTGTTCTGGATGCTCCCACCCTGCTAAGTATGAGAGACATTGATGCTATCATACCACTGGATTCGTACATTGAGAAAGAGGGAGGAGAGAGTTATACAGATGAATTCCTTCAGGGTTTCATGGAAATAGCAAAAAGCGATGGGCATCTATGGTCTATTCCGTGGCAGCGAAGTACTCCCCTGTTCTACTATAATAAAGACCATTTCAGAGAAGCTGGTCTGGATCCTGAGAATCCTCCTCAGACATGGGATGAACTTCGGATTGCAGCCAGGAAGCTGACAAAAAAAGATGAAAATGGCAATGTAATACAGTGGGGATTGGAAATGCCAATTAATTTCTGGATACTTAAGCCCCTAATCCTTCAGGCAGGAGGTTCTCTGGACAACGAAGCTGGAACTGCAGTGGCTATTGACACACCGGAAATAAGAGAAGTTCTGAAATTCCTGGATAGTATGGTGCAGGATGGTTCTTCTCCCGGAGTAAAACAGTGGGCAGAAACAGTGAGTGATTTTTCTGCAGGAGCTGCTTCGATGATCTACAACTCCACCGGGGCGTTGACATTTATTCGCAATTCAACAACTTTTGATTTCGGGACTGCCTTTCTTCCTGCTGGTAAGCGACAGGTTGCCATCGAAGGTGGAGGTAACTTCTTCATTATGAAATCAAGTCAGGCAAAGCAGGATGCAGCCTGGGAATTTATAAAATGGATGACCTTGCCAAAAAATACAGCCCGATGGAGCCTTGGTTCCGGTTATATTCCAGTAAAAAAAGCGGCTTTTGATCTCCCTGAATACAAAAGCTACACTGATGAATGGCCGCAGGCACTAACAGCTTATCATCAGCTAATGGATATCGATATTGAACGGAATATGATGACGCACAATGTTAATGCCATTAATAAACTAATCAACAGTACAATGGAATCTATTCTGGCAGGTAAAGATGTAGATGAAACACTTGGAAAA
>CBDVAD010000615.1:0-1794 GCA_965371875.1 uncultured bacterium | reverse complement strand
AACGTCCTTATCTGTTGTTTCGTCCGGAACAAATTCTTTTACAATTTTACCTTCGTACAGAACCAGTATTCTGTCCGACAGAGAAAAAATCTCTTCCAGTTCCAATGAAATAAGAAGTATTCCTACATTTCTGTCACGCATATTTAGAATCTGTGAGTGTATATACTCAATTGCCCCAACATCCAGTCCTCTTGTAGGCTGGGCAACCAGTAGAAAATCAGGATTTCTTGAAAACTCTCTTGCAAGAATTACCTTCTGCTGATTTCCTCCCGATAAATTCCCGGCAGGGACATCAACACCAGGCGTTCGGATATCAAAATCTTTCACCATTTTCTCAGAATAATCATGGATTACATCCAGTGCCAGATTTATACCGTGAACATAGGGTTTCTCGTTATGGAAACCCAGTATCATATTTTCAGTTATATGCATCGGAAGAACCAGTCCGAAACGGTGACGGTCTGAAGGAACATTGGATATTTTTTTATTACGCCGCTGTCTGGTTGAATATTTCCTCAGCCTTTCTCCCTTATAGATTATCCGGCCATCTTCCAATTGACACATGCCCATAATAGCTTCAGCAAGCTCAGTCTGTCCGTTTCCATCCACACCGGCAATACCTACTATTTCTCCGGGCCTGACACTAAGTGAAAGTTGATCCAGGGCGTTAAGGCCCTTAGCATTCTTTACAATAATATCTTCCAGACTGAAAATGGGATCACCTGTCACAACCTTCTTCTCTTTATGTACTGTAAGAACAACTTCCCTTCCAACCATCAGGTTCGCCATATCTGTCTTTGTTATATCCTTAGTATTCCTTACACCTTCGCATTTACCACGGCGAAGAATGTATACCCTGTCGGATATGGCTTTAACCTCTTCCAGTTTATGGGTAATTATAATCATAGAGACACCCGAGTCTCTGAGTTTCTTTATTACTATAAAAAGCTGATCAACTTCATGAGGTGTAAGTTCTGCGGTTGGCTCATCAAGAATTAATATCCTGGCCTTTCTATACAAGGCTTTTAAGATCTCTACCCTCTGCTGTAAACCAACAGACAGGCTCTCTATTATGGCATCCGGATCTACTTCAAGATGATATTTTTCGGATAGTTCAGCGACTTCTTTTCGGGCAGACTTGTAATCGATAATTCCTGCCTTCCCGGGTTCACTGCCAAGAATTATATTTTCTGTTACAGACAGATTGTCTACCAGCATAAAATGCTGATGAACCATGCCAAGTCCTTTCTCTATTGCATCCTTAGGTGACGAAAACTCTACCTCTTCACCATTAAGGACAATCTTCCCTGCAGTAGCTCTGTACAAACCGTAAAGCACATTCATCAGGGTGGATTTTCCTGCTCCGTTCTCACCAAGAAGAGAGATAATTTCTCCCTCTTTCAGATGGATGCTTACATCTTCATTGGCAAGGACATTGGGGAACTGCTTGGAAATATGCTGCATCTCCAGCACAATTCTTTCTTCTTTCACAGCACTCATATAAAATCCTTTTTTCGAACTGAATCATTTCAACGTTTTTTGTTTGAATTTACATTAACCCAGTATAATCTACCTGTCAGGAAAGTCAATTGTTTTGTTAATTTTTTAACACTTCAGCCCGATATTCTGAGGGCAAAGCAAGGTCTCGCAGAAAAACATACATATTTGCATTGATACAAATGTAGGGGCACGGCGCGCCGTGCCCCTACGGATATCCTATTCCACAGGGTCAGTCATAACAAATTCGACCCTTCTGTTTTTCCACCATACGGTTTTGTCAGTAACAGAAACAAT
>CBDVAD010000614.1:0-1796 GCA_965371875.1 uncultured bacterium | reverse complement strand
GTGGTATTTCAGTTTTGCTATTCATAAGATCTCCTTAGGTTGCATAGCCGAGCAGATTAGGACGCACACCCGAGCAATAGACGAAGTCTATGACCAGGGGACGTAGTCCCGACCAGCCTTTTTGTATATAATACTACCTGAAGGGAGAATTATGAAGAATAAATTAATTATTGTATTACTCATATTTATAATATTACCACTGAGTTCATGCCGGGGGAATTCAAATGAGGAAATATCTGATTCTAATCTTGCCCCTGTCCCTTCAAAAGAGGAGAGTCGGATGGAACTACTGGAAAGTATGACTTTGGATCTACCCGAAGAAATCAGAAAATCAATCCTGACCAATATCGATGGTTTTAGAGATCAGATTTTACTTGTTTTTAAACTTCCTGATGATATTTTTATACAGGCAGATAAACATCATTTTCTTGGAACTGACTACAGTCCTGTGGACATTGTGATGCTTACAGATTATTCAGAACTAACTTTGTCCAGGAATAATCATTCTCTGCGTGAAGTTCTTATTCCGGATTTACTGCTTATGATAGAAGATGCCCGTAAGGAGGGGCTTACACTTGTAATTTCATCCACCTACAGGAGCTATGAATATCAGGACAGGGTTTTTAAATGGAATGTGGAACAGAGTGGTCTTGAAACAGCAGAACGTGAATCTGCCCGTCCCGGTACCAGTCAGCACCAGCTTGGCACAGCCATAGATTTTGGAACTATTACAGATGATTATGCCTTTACACCTGCCGGAGTATGGCTTCTTGAAAATGCCTGGAAATATGGTTTTTCCCTATCCTATCCGGATGGTTATGAAGATTTGACAGGGTATAGATATGAGTGCTGGCATTTTAGATATATTACAAGTGCCGGAACAGAACTTCAGAGAAAGTACTTTGGTGATTTACAGCATTATATGCTTTCATTCCTCAATGATCATAGGAACGATATTTCTGAATTATTTTAGATAAATGTAATAACTACTTCTGTTCCATGTTCTGATAAATATTCGATGCTGCCGCCGAGTTCTTCCACAAAGATATTGACAAGGTTGTGCCCTGTTCCTGCTGTAAGAGTATGTTCAGGGTTATTTCCCAGCCCTTTACCGTCATCTGTGAAGCGAAGAGTTTTTACTTCATTTTCTTTTGTAAATATTACAGATATCTTTCCACTGCTTTTTTCGGAAAATGCATGCTTTAGAGAATTTATACACAATTCTGCGACAATTAGTCCAATGACTGTAATTTGATTTTCGGGCAGGTAAATTTCAGAAATCTCCACTTGGAACTCAATTTCTTTTACTGTTTCCATACTGTTAATCAGGTTTAAGCACATTTCTTTAATGTAGTCGTTTACTGGGAGAATGGGCCAGGACTTACCTGTTGTCAGCATATCATGCACCATGGATATTGCTGTTATCTTTGAATTTATCTCATCGAGAATAGAGATATGAGATTTGTTGGAAGATTTATTGCTGTAGAGATTGATTAGACTTGTTATTGAAACAAGTTGATTCTTAATACGGTGATGTATCTCTCTTATCCGGATGGATGTGAAAGAATCTTCCTGATCTTTCATATATTCTTTGTAAACAGACTTTTCTCCTGATTGCCTCTGATATTTTCCTGCCATGATTTCAATCTCTTTTTTTATACTGTTCCTGATATCTTCCGGATACAGTACTTCAATATCAGAACCCATCTGCATCAGTTTCTTTTTCAGATCTTCCTGGAAAGATACAAGTAGGATGACGGTACTTGTTCCGTCAGTTAATTCTTCAATTTGAAAAC
>CBDVAD010000613.1:0-1819 GCA_965371875.1 uncultured bacterium | reverse complement strand
CCAGGGGATTCAGAAAAAATGATGGAATGTTCTTCGATTCTGATGATCTGTTAAACATCACAGCCGGAAGATTAAAGGAAACCGGCAGACGATAAAGTTCTCATTCTTTATATCCAAGTTCAAGTAATCCTGAATAGAAGATAGAGAGATCCATCTTATCTTCTCCAAAAAAACTATCTAAGGGAGCGAATTGTTCTATTGTACCTGGAGAGTTGAGAAATTCAGATACTACAAGATCCGGAGGATTACCGGACAGGTTATTTGTCCGGGCAAGTGCTGCTCCAGGCTCCTTTTTGTAAACAATCTCTATTCTGAATTTATTTTGAGTGGAGTTGAATTCCTCCACATATGCTGCCATTTCAGGTTTATCTGACCATAACACAACTGTTGAATTATCATCAAATATGCATGATGACAGAAATAGAATTATAAGAAAATCAATGATCAGTGCTTTTTTCATGGTCATTACACTAAGATGCATTGATTAGGATTGTCAATGCCAGAGAGATATGAATAATACATGGATGGAGAAATCAAGTCATCAATTTTACAGCTACAGCCGTTACCTTAAAGAAAGATATGGCACCTCCGCCTATCGTGTTGCAGTGGATGCACAGTTTTCCTGTCCCAATAGAAACTCCGACAGGACCGGAGGCTGCACCTACTGTGATGAACTTGGTTCGATGGCTGTTTATCACAGGGGACAAGAGGCTGATCTTGCCCATAGTGGAATTTCTCCACTGGAAGGACAAATAGAGGTTTTGGAACTGTATTCCAACTATCTGTCTCCAAATATGGAGAGTAGAAAGAAGAGGATTAAAAAACAGGTTGAAAACAGTATAAAATTTATAAAAAGACGTTACGATTCAGAATACCTTCTTCTTTATTTCCAGGCTTTTTCTAATACATATGCACCGGTTTCGGAACTTAAAGAGATATATGACTACAGTTTGTCTTTAGCGCCTTTTAAGGAGCTTATTATTTCAACCCGTCCTGATTGTATTTCCACGGCCAATATAAGGCTTTTATCCTCCTATAAGCAAAGAGGGCTTGATGTATGGGTGGAACTTGGTCTTCAGAGTTCGAATGATCATACTTTAAACAGGATTAATCGTGGACATACCAGGGATGATTTTATAAAAGCCTATAAACTTCTTAAGGAAAATGGAATAAAAACAACTGTACATTTAATATTTGGTCTTCCCGGAGAAGGTTATGATGAAATAATGAATAGTGTTAGGTTTATTGCAGAAATGAATCCTGAAGGGGTTAAAATTCATAATCTGCATATTCCAATAGGTACAGAACTTTTTTCAGAGTATCTGATGGGTGAAATTACTGTTCCTTCCGGTATGAGACATCTTGAATATACCATAGAGGCCATAGAGAGACTGCCCCGATCTACAGTAATCCATCGTCTGACATGTGATACTCCTTCACACCGTCTTGGTGCACCGAGAACATTTTTCAGGAAAGGAAGTTTTTACAGTCTATTAATAAAAGAGATGGAATTAAGGGGCTCCAGGCAGGGAAGATTGTTTAATCTTGATTGACAGGAGGGCTAATTTACCATAGATTTACACTATGAGTAAAATAGACTTTGACGGCTCATCCCATAGTAGTAAAGAAGATGCTAAAGAAGGTTTTTTACAGCGTCTTTTTTCAATTCTTTTAAGAGGTTCTGATCCTGAGAAAGAGAAGAAACGTTTACTACGTGAAATAGCCAAAACTCTAAAAAAACATCGATTAAAATACTATAATCCGAAGGGTGAAGAAGCTCTTCCGGGGATGGCAAAATTTTTATATGAAATTTATAAAA
>CBDVAD010000612.1:0-1829 GCA_965371875.1 uncultured bacterium | reverse complement strand
AGCTTCAGAAAGAACAATTCCCTCCTCACCAGGTTTAAGGAAATTCCCATAGGTAATTTTTATATTATCCTGAAATGTCTCTTCATACATTTCCGGATCAACACCAAAAAGCATCGAAAAGCCGGTACCATCACCTTCATGTTTAAGAAGGGCAACACCACCGATTTGAGGGTTAATTGCCTTAACTGCGTCAAGAGATTTAAGGTACTCTTCAATTTCAACAGCTGAAGGTATTATTGGAATCAACTCTTCCCTATTGTTCATGGAACCATCCATAAACAAAGATGCATTCTCCATTTCAGATGATGTTATTACAACATCTCCGGTAAAATTTTGAATGTAGGTTTTTTCAATACCACTTGCTGCTGTCTCCATAAAAGAGTTCCCAACTACAAGGATCATAATTGCCAGAGCCATTAGAGTACCTATTATAAGTGTTTTAATTTTATGCTCTTTCAGGTTCCTATAGGCAATCTTAAAAATCATTCCATTCATTCCTACCTCCGTCTGTTCTCTACGATCTTTCCATCCTTAAGCTGGATTACATGGTCTGCAATATCTACAATGCTTTGATCATGGGTGGAAAAAATAAAGGTGGTTCCATATTCTTTATTCATCTTCTTCATCAGCTCAATAATACTTGCACCTGTTTCAGAATCCAGATTTGCAGTTGGCTCATCGGCGAGTACAATCTGGGGTTTTGTTACAAGGGCCCTTGCAATTGCAACCCGTTGTCTTTGCCCTCCTGAAAGTTCGTTTGGTTTATGTTTTTTCCAGTCACCAAGACCAACTTCCTCCATCAGTTGAGAAATCCATTCTTCCCTTTCTGCCTTAGGTAAGGGGTTTTTTCCAAGTAACATAGGAAACTCAATATTTTCAAATACATTTAATACCGGAATAAGGTTAAAGTTCTGAAAGATAAATCCCAGAACATCATGACGAAGGTTTGTAATCTCCTTGTCCTTAAGATCACTTGTATTTGTATCATTGATAGTTACAATCCCTTCTGATGGTGTATCTATACATCCAATCATATTAAGGATAGTTGATTTCCCGGATCCTGAAGGTCCTGCAATGGAAATAAAGTCCCCGGATTCAATATCAAAGGATACACCCTGAACGGCATGTACCTCTGTTTTTCCCAGAGGATACTTTTTATGTACATCTTTTAATGAAATTACTGTCATGTAATTCCTCCTGTAAGTAATGTTCTGATAATGAAGATACACCAGATATGAACCAGAAGCCATATACTGGAAATAAAGAAATATAACAGTTTGTTATTTATATTTATCTCTTCATTCCCACTGTTAAAGTGAAAAGAAAATTGTTATTAAAAGTATTATAGGCGATATCAAAACCCATGGCTGGCATAGCAATTTTTTTTAAATACAGCCGTAGACCAGCTCCAGGGCCTGTATATATATTCCAATTATTACTATCATGTTGATATCCTCCCAGTTCATATTGAACCATTGACGAAACAGCACCAGCTCCAAAATCAAGAAAAGCATACTCCAGAAAAACAGATCCCCCTGTATACTGATCACATAGAACAGGCACCAGAGTTCTGGAATTATCTGATCCTCCCCAGTACCTCTCTAATAAAGTTGGAGAATCGAAATATTGATAGCTTATGCGACCAGCCAGATAAAGATTTTTAAATATTTCTTTACTGTGGTTCATGGTGCCATTTAATTTTAAAAACATAGCCGATCCTCCAAAATTCCATCCAGGAGTCAGGGTCAGTGATAGACTTGTCCCTGTCTGAATTGTAGAAGTATAGTAGAGATCCTTATATGCAATATTAAAAGAATTACTTATAAACT
>CBDVAD010000611.1:0-1850 GCA_965371875.1 uncultured bacterium | reverse complement strand
GCAGAGTGTTACAGATCTGTCGCTGATTTTCCTGAAAACTTCAAACTTTCTAAAACAGAAGAAGATTATTTTAAAAAGAAATCGGACAGGTTTAGAATATCTATACCAGAGGTTTACTTTGCACTGGCGTGTTCTGACGAGGATGATCCTATACGGCGTCAGTTTATGCCTCAGGCAGGTGAGCAGGTAACTACACCCCGGGAGACTGGTGATCCTCCTGGAGAAAATAGCTATAAAGTTACAGAACGGCTTATTCATAGATACAGAGACAGAGCTTTGTTTCTTGCTTCAGATACCTGCGCAATGTACTGCCGGCATTGCTTTCGCAGGGATTATCTATCTACCGATCAGATGCCTCTGACAAAAGAAGAGACCTATAGAGCTGCCGCTTATTTACAATCTCATTTGGAAGTTAAGGAGCTTATAATATCCGGGGGAGATCCTCTTATTCTGGAAGACAGCAGGATAGATGAACTTCTTTCCATTTTTAGAGATTTCAGGCCGGATATAGTTTTCCGTATGGCAAGCAGGATGCCAGTTGTTCTCCCTTCCAGAATTACAGATTCTTTAACAGATTTGCTTGCAAAATATAAACCTCTTTTTTTTATTACACAATATAATCATCCCAGAGAGCTTACGGATAAAAGCATGAAAGCTGTTGCAGAGCTTGTAAGCATGGGGATTCCAGTACTTAATCAGGCAGTTCTGCTTAAATCTGTAAATGACAGTGTGGATATTCTGGAAGAACTTTTCCAGGGACTCCTTCGCTGTAGTGTAAAGCCCTACTACCTGTTCCAGGGGGATCTTGCAGCCGGCACCCATCATCTAAGAGTGTCGATAATCAGGGGGTTCGAACTTATGAAGGAGCTGAGATCCAGAATCTCCGGTCTTGCTCTTCCCGTTTATGCGGTTGATTTGCCGGGAGGCGGTGGGAAAATTCCCCTGACTGAATCCTACATCCATGAAATCACCGAAACAGCAGTGATGTTTAAAGACAGGAATGGAAAGATCTATTCATATCCTATTGAATTGTAAAGACGCGATAAATCGCGTCCCTACGGTATTATTACGCTGATCTCAACCCTTCTGTTCCTGTATATCTCTTCCTCTTCCGATGTAACAGGCTGTGTGCCGCCGTACCATCGTACAACGGGTTCTGTCCCAGGATCCCATCCCTCTTGTTTTAAATAAGCAACGATATTATATGCCCTCTCTCTGGAGAGTTCCTCTCTACCATTTTCTGTTCCTGACATTGCACAATGGCCTGAAATCTCAACTAATGCATTTGTACTTTTTTTCAGCTTCACGACAAGTTCTTTCAGCAGAAGTGCTGCGTCTTTATTGATTGTTGTATTATTGGGGCTGAAATATATGACTTGCTCCATAGAAACGACTTTTTTATCCGGTACTGGTATGGGGTCTGTTTTCTCCTGATCCCTGGTATTAGCATTTGCGTTTTTTGCCGGCATTTGATTACTTTTATTTGTCTGGCCGTTATCCAATTGATTTGGAGGAATTACTTCTACAGCATAATCTGTCTTTTTGGATTCTATATTGCTTTCAGTCTTTGCTGGATATTCTGCTGCAGGTTCGGCTGCTCTGGAATCCTCTTCCGTTTCTGTAGATACTGACTTCGTTGCATATTCCAAAGGTTGTGGATTAGATATGGTTCCTATTAGCCATTTCGCTCCAAAAAATAGTAATAGAGCGACAATAATTCCAATTATTATATAAAGGGGCAGATATTTATTTCTAAGATAGGCTGCGAGTTTAATTTCGGAGTCGTGGTGTTTTTTTTAATAAAACAAAAGAAAAAGAAAAAATATGTTTCTTTAATATGATATGGTTAT
>CBDVAD010000610.1:0-1893 GCA_965371875.1 uncultured bacterium | reverse complement strand
GCCGGCTATATATCGCCATTTTGAAAGCAAACAGAAAATTCTTATTGCCGTCCTTGATTCCTTTAAACATCAAAATAAACTGGTAAATGAAAATCTACCCCATGAAGGGGAAACATCATTTCAACATCTTCAAAGATCAATTGGAATGATTATGGATAAATTTAAAAAGAACCCTGCAATGTCCGCAGTGATTTTTTCAGAAGAGATCTTTCAGAACCAGAGTGAGCTGTCAGGAATGGTAAAGAATATAATGAACTCTACTATAGAGTTTTTTACAAACCTTCTTCAAAAAGGTCAGGAGGATGGAAGTATCAGGTCGGATATTGGAAAAGAAGATCTCAGCGTAATTGTGATGGGTTCAATAAGACATATAGTTACTGTCTGGCGCCTTTCAGGATTTTCAGTTGATCTTGATAAATCAGGAAAAAAATTAATTAAATCTCTGGAGGTATTGATAGCATCATAGTTGAACAATTTTTTTGAAACAAAAAGTTAGTTATAATTAACTAACAAGAAAATATAAGGAGACTAGTATTTTGAAAAACAATAAAAAATTACTTGGATTGTCCTGGTTAATTGTACTGCTTATTGTAGTATTAACCGGTGTATTTGTTACTGCTATGAAGTCAAATACCAGGATGGAGACAGATCTTGATGAGTATATGCCCCAAAAGCATCCTGCTTTTGTTTACAGTAATGAAGCTGAGGGTCTTTTTGAAATAAAAGATGGAATTATAGTAGCAATAGAGAATAAAGATGGTATCTACAATGAAGGTACTCTGCAAAAAATAAAGGATCTTACAAAAGAGATTCAGGCTATGGAAGGTATTGAAAAGAGTGATGTAACATCTCTGTATACTGCAGACAATATAATTGGCAGCGAGTATGGGATGGAAGTAAATGCTTTCTATAAACGTGTCCCGGGTACTGAGGCGAAACTAAAGCAGCTTAGGGATGATGTACGGGCAAATGATATGATCTACGGCCGTCTGGTTTCTCTTAACGAGAATGTAACTATTATCATAGCAGAGATTAATGATGATACATTCACTGATGAGTTTTACAGCCAGATTTTGACTTTGGGTGAGAGTTATGAGGGGCCTGAAACAGTATATGTAGCAGGGGTACCTATTGTAGAGGGTACACTCGGTAAGCTTGCACCTGCAGATATGAAAAGAATGGCACCACTGGTAGTGGCAATTATAATCTTTGTTCTTTTGTTAATTCTAAGAAGCTTTAAAGGTACAATACTGAACCTACTGGTTGTATTGCTTTCAACTGTCTGGACATTCGGGCTAATGGCGATTCTGAATATACCTATATATTCTGTATCGACAATGATTCCGGTCATGCTCATTGCAATTGGAGTTGCCTACGGGATCCATCTTTTCAGTCATCTTGAACTTTATATGCAGAAGAACCCGGATGCTGGAAAAGTTGAAGCACTAACAAACATGATGAAACATATGTGGAAACCTGTTGTAATGACAGCTATAACAACAGCAGTAGGTTTTACATCATTAATAACATCACAGATATATCCTGTTAAGTATTTTGGTCTGTTTACTGCCTTTGGAGTAATGTCAGCTCTGTTTTTTGCACTTATTCTAATTCCTGCAGGTTTAATGATTGCAGGTCTGCCAAAACCCAAACAGTTTAAAACAAAAAAATCTTCCAGTGGAAACATTGCTTCTAAGTTTGCTGACAAGATTGCTGAAAAGAAAGGAATGACAATATTTATTGCAGCATTTGTAATTGCTATCTCACTTTTTGGAATCTCAAGGGTATGGATAAATTCAAGTTTTCTTGCCAATTTCGAAGATGACAGTGCTATTGTTAAAACAGACAGATTTATAAATGAGAATTTTGCTGGAACTTCCAGTTTCAATGTTG
>CBDVAD010000609.1:0-1916 GCA_965371875.1 uncultured bacterium | reverse complement strand
CCTTACAAAACATGGAGAGGTCTACGGGGAATTGAAGCAGAATATTGCAGATTCTTTGAAGATAAATGTATGTCCTTTTGTGAGCATCCCCTCTCATGATACTGCCTCTGCAGTTGTTTCGGTCCCTGCAGAGAGTGATGATTTCCTTTTTATCTCTTCCGGAACATGGTCCCTGATTGGTACTGAGTTAAAAGAGCCTATCATTAATGCTGATGTATACAGGGAGGGTTTTGCAAATGAAGGTGGAGCTCTTGGTACGATAACCTTTTTAAAAAATTCGACAGGTATGCATATTCTTCAGAACATAAAAAGAGAGATGGAGAAAGACGGATGTAAATATTCCTGGGATGATCTTGTGAATATGGCTGACAGCTGCAACGGTATCGTTCCTGTTTTCGATCCTAATGACAACAGCTTCTATAACCCTTTGAATATGCCCACGGCTATTTGTGAATATGCTGAAAAAGAGCTTACTACCAGCGAGGTACTGGCATCGGCCTACATATCTCTTGCCTGCAGTTATAAGCGAACCATTGAGAAGATAGAAAAACTGTCTGAAAAAAAATACAAGGTAATTCACATTGTTGGAGGAGGCTGCAGAAATGACAATCTTAATCAAATTACCTCTGATATAACTGGAAAGACTGTAATTGCCGGTCCCGAGGAAGCTACATCTCTCGGCAATATAGGTATCCAATTAAAGAAAGACCAGCCGGATCTTAAACTTCTTCAGATAAGGCAGATTCTTAAGGAATCCATTTCTACCAGATCTTTTAATCCTTCAACTGATCAAAATGTAATAAGCAAAATGGAAGCTTACTATGGAAATTATAAGGAGCTGTTTTAATCAGCAAAGGGGATATTTTTATGGGTATAACTGAAATCTTAGTAGATAGGTCCGGGCCTGTAGGGCTGATAACATTGAACAGACCGGAAGAAATGAATACTTTTACGCTGGGTTTTGCAGAAAAATTAAATAGAGCTCTTATCGACTTCGATGAAGATGATGATATCAGGGCTGTAATTATCAGGTGCGAAGGAAAAAATTTCTCAGCTGGAATATCCCTTGACTCCTTTAAAGAAAAGGACCACAGAGAGTACCGTGAATTCCTCCGAATGATGGATCTCCATAACCATACAATTGCCAAAATGAAAAAAACTGTTATAGGCGCAGTAAAAGGCTACACCCTGGCCAATGGGGCTGGGCTGGCATTTGCCTGTGATCTTGTGATTGCTTCAGAAGATACCAAATTGGGTACGACAGCTATTAATGTTGGACTGATCTGCCTTGGTCCTGCAGTTCCATTGTACAGAATTGTAGGAAGAAGAAAGACTCTGGAAATGGTTCTTACAGGAGATATGCTGACAGCCTGGGAAGCTTTGGCGTTGGGTCTGGTTAATCGTGTTGTACCGGCTGACGAACTCGAAGATGCAGCAATGGAACTGGCTATGAAACTTGCAAAAAAGAGCCCTCTGGCAATGGAGGTAGGAAAGAGAGGTATATATGCACTTCAGGATCTTCCCTATCATCAGGGTGCAGATCTAATGACTGAGTATTTCGCAAACCTATGCAGTACCGAAGACGCTGAAGAGGGTGTAGCTGCTTTCCTTGAGAAAAGAAAACCGAACTGGAAAGTAAAATAAAGGGATAAATAATGGATACTTTTAGTAAGAATTTACCGACCGGATATATGGGCAAAATACTGATTATTGATCTTGGCAGTAAAAAAATAAGGGAAGAAAAACTCGACCCTGAAATAGCCTTGCTTTTCCATGGGAATAGAGGGTTAGGGGTTGCCTATCTTTACAGGCACTTTAAGAGATTGGAAGAATCGGGAAAATATAAAAATGCATTTATGGAAGTAGACCCTCTTTCCAGTGATAATGTGGCAATTATTTCAACTGCTCCTTCAACA
>CBDVAD010000608.1:0-1944 GCA_965371875.1 uncultured bacterium | reverse complement strand
GCGGATGTTTGTGAAACAGCACTGGATTGACCGGCTATATGGGAAACAAGATTTTCTATAGTTGCAAGAATTTCAGTTACAGCAGATGAAACTTCTGATATCTGTCCATCCAAAGAACCCATCTCGTTATCAATATTTTCAATTTCACCATTCAATCGACCGGAAACAGCTCCTGCCTCTTTGGAATAGTTCTGCATGATATTGCTGATATTTCCACTTATGGCAACAGAGTTTAATATTTCTTTTATAATCCCGCTGATTCTGGGAATCAATTCCGTATCAATACTGGTCCCTAGAAGTTTGAGCTCCTTTACACCGGTTCGTATTTCAATAAGCCTGGTAAGGTTTCCTGCACTAATCCTCTCTACAGAATGTTGTGTATGAACCAGTGGATTAGATATAGCACGGGAAATAAAAACAGCAGTCAGAATTCCAAGAATGGAAAATACAACAATAATTAAAACAATTCTTACGAGGTCTTCTCCTACACGCTCCCTGACAAGATCATCATTATAGATATTTGCAATAAGAACCCAATTCCATGGTTCAAAGTAGATAAAAGAGGAGGTTCTTTCTCTTGTTACTGCATCAGCGGATTCTCTCCAATTGTAACTTAGACTTCCAAGCTCTCCAGATTCAAGTTTGACTGCTGTATCCACCAGCCTTCGCATAAATTCATTACCATCGGCATCTTTTATATCAAAAACATTTTTGCCATATAGTGCCAAATCATGAGACATTTCATAATAACCTATCCCGTCTACTATTTCATAATAACCGTTATTTCCCAGTTTCTTCTGCAGCAGACCGGTAAAAACCTTCTTTTTAAAGGATGATTCTTTAACACCGACATTCAGAACCCCAATAATATCACCTTCTATATTAGATATGGGTTTATATGCAGTAATATACCAGGCATTTATAACATAGTCTCTTCCATAAAAAGTATCACCATTCATAACTGCCCTATATACAGGCGAATCCTTATGGATGTATGTTCCTACATCTCTGGAAGAATCTTCTTTAAGTACATTAGTAGTTATTCTTAATAAACCATCCGGTATTACCTGGAAGATAGTTGCAGTTCCACCTACATGACTCTGAATTTCATCTACAATAGTATAATTATATGCAAGAGCTTCCTCTCCAACCATCATAGCTGAAAGTACAACTTTCGAACTTTCTTTTGAAATCTGGTTTACAGCTTCTATTTCAACAGTGTTATCCTTATCAAGATAAATATGACCAGCAGAGTGAAGTGCAAGTTCTGCAAGTATAAGATCTGATTCCACCTTTACCTGAACACTGTCAAATACGATTCCGATACTTCGCTGTGTTGCAAGAATATCATTTTCAATAAAATCCTGTGCATCAGCACTTGCTCTCTTCGCAGTTACATTAAACTCAATTATGCCGAAAATAATAATAGGGACCGAAACCATTAGAACTGACATAATTAAAATAATTAACTTGAGGGAAAAACCTCTATTCCTCATAAAATCTCCTATATCTCAAGACAGATTCTACCTAAATTATACATTGAATGCAACAGTAAATTTTTCTGCAATATTAAAGTAATACAGAGGCTTGCCTTTGTTAACCCTTAATAACTCCAAGAGGCTCAAGCTCGGTATCAATTTCCACAAGATCTCTCTGATGATTCATCACATCATTTATATTCTTATAGGCTCCTGATGCTTCTTCCAGATCTTTCAGGCCATAAAGGCTGTGAATAATCCCCTTTTCTTCAAGTTTTCTCTTTTCAAACTTGAAATCCAGTTCCCGGACAGCCTGCTTTCTTCCCATCCGGCGGCCGGCCCCATGGGAACAGGAAGAAAAACTTTCCTGATTCCCCTTCCCGGTTACAATGAAACTATTCGTTCCCTGGGATCCGGGAATTATTCCGGATTCATCTTTTTTTGCCGATGTAGCTCCCTTTCTGTG
>CBDVAD010000607.1:0-1959 GCA_965371875.1 uncultured bacterium | reverse complement strand
TATATAATTAACAGAACCAGGGATATAGGCAGCAGGATCACTACCAACTCCCATCTCAGACAACCTGCCCTTTCTCCTGACGGACACAGACTTATTGCCGTTCAAAAGTCCGGTCAACACACCAGACTTATTGAGGTTGATATTAGATCGGGAAATACATGGGTACTTTTTGAAAAAGAGAAATCATCTGTTTTTAACCCTGTTTTTTCAGCGAATGGAGAGAATATTGCATTTTCACTTCAGGACAGCGGTGGTCGAAGTATATGGATTATAAACAAAGAAGGGATTTCCACATCTCTTACTGCTGATATTCCCGGAGATGATTATAATCCAACCTTTCGTGAAAATGGTACCATTGTTTTTGTATCGGATATGGATGGCTCCCCTGACCTTTATGAAATAGATACAACTCCAGGTAGTGAACTAAAAAAAATATACAAAGATCCTGTAGGGATATTTTCAGGGCTTACCAGTGGAAATGAGATTATATACTCCACATATTCTCACCGGGGATATACATTGAGAACTGCCCCTTATCCAAAAACAGACAGGATCATTTCCACTGAATATGTGAAAGATCAAAATATACCGGATAAAGAGATAGGCGTGTCTCATGAGTTCACTCTCAATAAACCGGCCTACAAAACATATAGAGACACACCAAAGCTCATTGTTTTTTCACCTATTCCATTCTATATAGATCCTCTATATGAAAGCAGCCAGATATTTGGACCTGGATTTGCCGGCTATTTCCGATCAATTCTTGGTAAAAGTGCAATAGATACAACTGTAACAATGAATATAGCGACATTACAGCCTGGGGCATCATTTAATTTTTCCTATGACTGGGGACCGGTTGGACTGAATTATACTCTAATGCAGGGATATTTACCGGCTTCCATTAATAACAATGCTCACCAGACAACCTTACAGCAACTAATATTTAACTTCCCGGTAATAAGCAGAAACAGGCTTGGACGATCTGTCTACTTTGGTTTTTTTTCAGGAATTCGTGATAATTTCAGTATTGTATCGGATAAGGATTTTGCATTCTTTTCCCCGGATGCCAGGGAAAATAGCGAATACAGCAATAATGCTTTTTTGATTAATGGCATAGGATTTTCTGCATCTAAAACCAGAAGCAGGAAGGACCTGATTCCCCCACTAAAAATTATCTCTTCTACAGTATTATACAATCCCATCTCACAAGATTTTCTAAATCAATATGCTGTAAAAAGTACAAACATACTAAACCTGCCCTCTCCAATAAATCATCAGGTATTCAGACTTGCAGGAAGGCTGTCATACTCGACAATAGATAACCTTAAACATTTAAACAATCCCAGAGGGTTTTATTTAACAGAAGAAGACGGCATACAACTTACAGCAGCAGCTGACTACCTGTTTACAGCAGCAGCCACAGATCTGCCGATACTTGGAGGGTTATCACTGCAGGGTATCAGCGGATCACTTCATCTGGAGAAGATATTCAGATTTCAGGACCAACTGATAACAGCAGATGAGGATCTTTACGGTGGTGTTGAACTTATTTTGTTCGGTAATTATATAAATGTCTTTGAATCTGCAGGAATTGGATTCGGCTACCGCTTTACACCAGACAGCAGGGGATTTACACCGGAGAACATGGGTATATATTTATTTATTGGTACAAACAGTTTTGAATAAAATCATCGTAGGGGCAGTCACGAGGATTTGCGTAGCAAACCCTGCGTGGCTGCCCCTGCAAAATTATTCCGTAAAATACATATACAGAAAGGTTTTATCCCCCTGCAATATTTTTACAGTAATCTTTTCAATTGTAAGACTATTATTTTTTATCATCTTCGTCAGCATTTCTATAATAAACTTAACTGTATAAGGATGACTTATTTCTGCCTCAACAGCCTGTGCCAGAAGCTTTTCCAGATATGACCTGCCAGGGTACTCCTCCGACAGAAA
>CBDVAD010000606.1:0-1966 GCA_965371875.1 uncultured bacterium | reverse complement strand
GATAGCAGATAAACGGATGTACGATCATAAAAGACAAACTAAAGAAGAAAGACAAAAATTAAATACTGGTTAAATTTTTAGAAGTGCAGTTCTAAGAGCATCAAAAAACAGATCAATTCCATCCGGATTATCTGCTACTCCCTGCCAGACTGGAGTTTTACCACCTCCCCTGGCATTTATTAGTTTTAGAATATCCTGATGCATACCTGTAAACGGAAAATCTATCCCTCCGACAGCAACAATCCATTGAAAATCAGAACTATTCTTATTTATCAAACAGATTAGATATTTATCATCAGTATCTATAGCATTCACAATATTTTTTAAAAAAGCTTTTGATTCATTTTCAAATATTGAAGTGATAAAGGAGACATCTCCAATTATCCGGGCACCCTGAAACAGATCTTTTATCTGGTAATTTAACAACTTGCTTTCCAGTCGATTATATTGCTTTTTTTCTTCCTGAAGATTTCTCACCAATCCTTCAATTTTGGGCAATATTTCGTGCTGTCTGGCAGAAAATAAAGTAGATAATCCGGATATAATAGAATTCTTTTCCTCATAATCCTGTAGAACTCTTTTACCTATTTTCCATCCTATTCTTGCATGTCCCCTGATTTTTTCAACAGAAACATATTTTATACATTCTATTTCACCAGTACTTTTAATATGAATGCCTCCGCATGCAACCTGATCAAAATCATTAATACTGATTATACGAATCTTTCCGGAAACTTTAGGTTTTCTTCTTAGTAGTAAATCTTTTATATCTTCATCATTGACCCACTCAGAGCTTACAACTATATTCCCAGCAATTATCGTATTTGAAAGATCTTCAATTAGTTTAAGGTCTTCTTCGAATATTTCAGATTTATCCACTTCAATTGTGGTTATAGTTTCACCCTGATGGACAGAAACAGTTTCGTAACCCAATGAATGGAGAGCCCCCGAAATAATATGCTGTCCGGTATGCTGCTGCATGTAATCAAATCGATGACTCCAGTCTATCCGGCAATTAACTTCTTTTGTGCCAGGTTTGGAATCCATCCTGTGAAAGATTTCACCACCCTTTTTGTAGACATAATCAACATTGATTCCATCAATTTCACCAATATCTGAAGGCTGGCCGCCTCCCTCCGGATAAAAGCAGGTTCTATCAAGAATAATACCCCACTTATTGTCTTTCAGACTATGGGCAGAAAGCACGTTAGCTGTAAAATCTATCTGATATGGTTCTTCATAGTATAGAAGATCTGTTTTTTCTGCCATTTATTCTTATTCCTCTGTTATTACTCTTTTCTCATTGGTATATATATTCATTCGGCCGCCTCTGGCAAAACCACAGAGAGTTATTCCGTAATACTCAGCAAGCTGAATTGCCTTATCCATAGGAGCAGATACAGAGGCGATGAGATCTACTCCGGTTTTAACCATTCTAATAACA
This sequence comes from uncultured bacterium, assembly GCA_965371875.1. Classification (GTDB taxonomy): domain Bacteria; phylum Spirochaetota; class Spirochaetia; order B11-G9; family B11-G9; genus JAJRQE01. The sequence continues at coordinate 522 of CBDVAD010000606.1, read as the reverse complement.
ATATCAGAGGAAATCCTTCCGGAAGAAACAAAAATACCATCCTTAAAATCAGTATCAGACCTGAATACTTTACCAATAACCTTATCAACAGAATTCCTACGGCTCACATCATCAGCCCAATAGAGAATCCTGTCAGTCGCAAAGGCAGCCATATGGACACCGCCAGTTTCATGATATACAGACGGCAGTTTCTGGAACTCTCTCATAAGATCAAGGATAGTATCAGCTCTGTATTTTTTCCGAATGATACCCCGGGGCCTGAATATACCGGAATTAATTAACTTAAAGGATTCTTCCACCATTTCACGAATAGACTGACCGCTTAGGGCCTTCTCTGAAGTGATATACCAGGATCTACCCTTGTGACGGGTATCAAACATGCCATTTTCTTTGATATGGCCTTTTACATAGAGTAAACCATAAATCAGATCATCAATTTCCTGATCCAAAACCGGAGTCTGATAGATAAGTTTTTCATTAAGATAAAGATTAAACCATTCTTCACATATTACAGGATCAACC
>CBDVAD010000605.1:0-1967 GCA_965371875.1 uncultured bacterium | reverse complement strand
AACTCTAATTCAGAATATATTTGGGTTTTTTATTGCATTTTTTGTTACAAGAAAGATTATTGGAAAGGGTTTTTTTAGAAAGATAAGTTTTCTTCCAACCACTCTGTCTGTTCTGGTTGTTGGTTTTCTCTTTAAACTTATTCTAAATCCAGCGTGGGGAATATTCGACAAAATACTTACTGCCGTTGGACTGGAAAATCTTATCCGTCCATGGCTGGGTGATCCTTTGACAGCTCTGCCTGTGCTTGCCATTGTTGTAAGCTGGCAGTTTATGGGAGAATCGGTTCTGTTTTATACTGCAGGAATTGATGCAATACCGGAAGAGGTCACAGAAGCTGCTTTGATTGATGGCGCGAACCCATTGCAGGAACTTTGGTATATAATACTCCCATCTATATTACCGATTATTGGAATTGTGACAATTTTGATTTTTATTGGAGATTTTACCCAGTTCGATATTGTATATGCCATGTCTACCACAATGGCAAATCCTGCTTTTGGGACTGATCTTTTTGGATCACTTTTTTATAGGGCTGCATTCTCAACTCCTGTTCGTGGAGGATGGGGTATGGGCATGGGAGCTGCGGTTTCCACTGTAATGTTCTTTATAGTTTTTTCCGGTGTTATGGTCTGGCTCTACTTCTTTAAACTCAAGGGGCGTAAAAATGACTAGACATGGACTACGAAGACGCGTATTAAAGACGGTTCTATTTATATTTCTTTCTGCTTATGCTATAACAATTCTATATCCAATCCTCCTTATGTTTTTAACGTCTTTCAAAACGACAAGGGAAATATTTACTAATCCTTTTGGTCTTCCTGCTTCTTTTGAATTTACAAGTTACATCAAATTACTTACAGTATCAAATTATTTAACGTACTTTCGTAACAGTATATTTGTTACTATAATTTCTCTTCTTGTTATTCTGGTAATTACATCGACAGCAGCATTTGTTCTTGCAAAATACAATTTCAAATGGAAGAATTTTCTCTATCTGTTTTTTGTAGCAGGAATGATTATTCCTATAAGACTTGGAACGATCAGTATTTTAAAGATGATGATCGGGATGCATGCCAACGATACCTTGTTCTCTGTAATAATTGTTAGTATTGCAGTTGGTATCCCCTTTGGTATTTTTATACTTACAGATTTTATAAAGATGATTCCCGAAGATTTAAGTGCTGCCGCTAGGATTGACGGCTGCAGTGAACCGGCAATTTTCCGGATAGTTGTTATACCTCTTTTGAGGCCTGCCCTTGCTGCGGTTGCAATAATTAACTATATACCGATATGGAACGATTTCTGGTTTCCTCTGGTTTTCCTGAAATCTGATAGTGTTAAGACCGTTCCTCTAGCGACAGCCTTGCTTTTTGGACAGTACCAGACGAACTATGCTCTTGTATTTGCAGTTTTATCAATGGCATCTATTCCTGTAATGCTGTTTTATATAATATTTTCCAAACATTTTGTTGAGGGCCTATCTTCAGGAGCGTTAAAGGGTTAGGGCAATGAAGATACCGGAAATAAACAGAGATCCTGATTTTAACAGACTTGTGAAAGTGCTAAGACGGGAAAAGACAGATGTTCCGGTACTTTTTGAATACTACATGAATGACACAGTCTACGACATTCTTACAGAGAATGAGAAACTTCCTGATGATCCAGTACTAAGAGATCGTGTTAAAATGATTCTGGCTTTCCAAAATGCCGGGTACGATTATGCAACCTTCCTGCCGCCGGATGAAATGAGTTTCTATCAGCGTGATAAGGAGGGAGGAGAGTCGTTTTCTCTTAATAATGGGGCTGGTATTACCTCAAAAGAGATTCTGGACTCTTATCCATGGCCGGATCCCTTTAAAATAGACCTATCCATACTGGATAAAATAACACCATATGTCCCTGAAGGGATGAAGCTTATTGCTTCCGGGCCGGATGGTGTAGAGGAATCTGTAATTGAACTGGTAGG
>CBDVAD010000604.1:0-1974 GCA_965371875.1 uncultured bacterium | reverse complement strand
CACTTGATAAAGCCCTGAGAAAGGTTCTGGAGAAATTTTATCCTGAACTGAAAAAAGTACATCTGGTAGACTATAAGGTTCGAATCCTGAATGCAGAAGAAGGAACTAACTCTGTAACAAGGGTTATGATAAATTCAGCTGACGATAAAAGACGTTGGAGTACTGTTGGTGTTTCTGACAATATAATTGATGCCTCATGGCAGGCTCTTGTCGAATCTCTGATTTATAAACTGATGAAAGACGAGGCAGAGAAGGAGAATGGAGAAGGGTAAAACAGAGAATATATTGATATATTAGAGAAAATTCAGTGATTTGTTAGTCTTGATACTTGTGTTTTTGTGTTGTTTAGTGTTGAATAGATCAGAATTTGAAAACGGTTTGGAGGGTTTTTGTGTTAGCTTCAAAGTATGAAGGCATTGGATCAATTGAAATTCCTCCTATTACCAATATTACTGATTCTGTAGAAATAGGCTGCTCCATACACAAACTTAAGAGTCGTGATAAGTACAGTGCCATAGTGGAAATTGTAAATAGCTGTCCAGTCTTTGAGTTTCTCGATGAGTTTGATAATAAGGATATCTTTCTTCAGGAGGTTTTTAACAGAGAATCTCTTGGAACAACGGGAATTGGGCATAATGTTGCCATACCTCATGGGAAGTGTGATATTATCGATAAGGTACGGGTTGGTTTAGGTATTTCCAAAGAAGGGATAGATTTCGGATCAATAGATGGTGAACCTGTTCATCTTGTATTGGTAATCGGCAGCAATCCTGCTAACCAGATTGAGTATTTAAAGTCTCTTGCCTTTATAATGAATCATTTAAAAAATCCTTTTTTAAGATCAGCTTTAACAAGCTTTTCTTCCTATTCCGGACAAACAAACGAAGAACCTTATGGACATTTTCTTAATATTATGAAATCCCAGATTTTTTCTACTTAACCCGGTCTATCCTCAAACTTAATCTTACAGAACTATCTTAACTTGATCCATATATTATCTTATAATAAATGGGATATGAAGGGGGAGTGGTGGATTATATCAATATTACCAGCATCTTATATTCAGTCTATATTATTTTTACTATCGCTCTTGTTATAAGAATACTTCTTGATAATAATTCCCCTGAAGTATCGGTGGCCTGGCTGCTTTCAATTATTTTTCTTCCATATGTAGGAGCCGTACTTTACCTCCTGGGCGGTATAAACTGGAAAAAGCATAAAATTCTAAAACACAGACCTGAAATTACATTTCAGGAAGAGCTGGGTTCAATTTTAGACAGACAAAAAATTTTTATGGGTGAAATTTCCACAAAAATTGATAATGATATTGCCAAGACTATGGTCCTTTCTCTTCAGAGCAGTAATTCAATTATCACCTTGAATAACAAAACAGAATTATTTTTTTCCGGTGAATCTCTTTTTACTTCACTTCTGGATGATCTTGAAAAGGCAGAAAAATCAATTCATCTGGAATATTTCATTTTTCGTTCTGATAATACTGGAAATAAATTTGCAGACATTCTTAAAAAGAAATCCAGAGAAGGTGTTGAAGTTCGAATTTTATTTGATGGTGTTGGTTGTTTTAATAAAATGACAAGGAAGTTTAAAAAAGATCTTTCAAAGGCCGGAATAACAACTAAATACTTTCTGGATCCTACCAATGTAATTGCAGGAAGACTACTGAATTATTGTAATCATAGAAAAATTGTGGTAATTGATGGTCGAATAGCATACACCGGAGGAATGAATATCGGTGATGAGTATATTACTGGTGGTAATAAATTTGACAGCTGGCGTGATACCCATGTAAAACTGGAGGGAGAATCGGTCAACATGCTCCAGAGTGTTTTTTTATCTGACTGGCGAAACTCAGGAGGGAAATCAGTTAAGAGTCATTCTTATTTTCCAACAGCAGTAGAAACAGAAGAAAACCTGCCTATGCAGATAGTTGTCAGCGGACCTGATTCTGACTGG
>CBDVAD010000603.1:0-1975 GCA_965371875.1 uncultured bacterium | reverse complement strand
GAAAGAAGTAGAATAAATACTATTTTAAAACTGTCTGTGGTTCATTCCACAGACAGTTTTTTACTATAAGAAGATAAATAATGATCCAAAAATTAAAATCCATTCTAAAAGAAAAGCATCACCTGTCCTGGTATATTGGAATCGCCGCCTTTTTTCTTGTACTAATCTTTACTGTTATTATGATAGTTTCAGCTTCGAAACAGATAGATTATGTCTGGCAATGGTACAGAGTACCTGTAAGGTTTTTTACCAACCAGTTATATAAATCCGATACCCGGGGAGAAATTAAAACAATTTCCATTGAAGGCAAAACTGCAGTAATTGAAGTTGAAACCGGAGACGGCCTGGAAATATTCAAAGTTCCTGAAAAGGATCTTCTACTTAAAAGAGGTGATTTTGTATCTCCTGGTACTGTTCTGGCCGAATCAAAAAAAATCAAACCCGGAATTCTAATGCAGGGACTTGGACTAACCCTGATAATAAGCCTGTATTCTTCCATTTTTGGAATAATTATTGGTTTATTTGGAGGACTTGCCAGGGTTTCAAAAAATCCAGGGTTTAAATGGATTTCCACAATATATGTAGAGCTTATTAGGGGTTCACCTCTTATGGTTCAAATACTTATCTGGTATTTTGTAATCGGAACCCTTGTAAATGATAATCTGGTAATGCGGGGAATATCTCCGATCTCTCCGGTTGGATGGGGAGTAATTTCTTTAAGTATTTTTGCCGGTGCATATGTTACTGAAATAGTTCGCGGTGGAATAGAATCTGTTCCCAAAGGACAGATGGAAGCAGCCAGATCAAGTGGAATGTCCTATCTTCAGGCTATGATCTATATTATACTGCCCCAGGCATTCAAGGTTGCATTACCTGCACTCACAGGTCAGTTTATCAGCCTTATAAAAGACTCTTCTCTTTTGGGGATAATTGCCATACGAGAGCTGACAAAGGCAAGCCGGGAAATTGTAGCAAGCACAATGATGACATTTGAGTTCTTTCTAATACTTGCAGTTCTTTATCTGGTATTAACTTTTCCGCTTTCTATGTTTGTAAAATATCTTGAACAAAAGGTTAAGGTAAAATGATAAAAGTAGAACATTTATATAAGACTTTTCATACACCTCATGATATACCCGCACTGGTAGATGTTTCTGCAGAGGTTAAAGAGGGAGAAGTTGTAGTTGTTATTGGCCCTTCAGGATCAGGGAAAAGTACATTACTAAGATCCCTTAACTGCCTGGAAGAAGTAGATTCGGGAAGTATATTTATTGATGGTGTTGAAGTCAGACACAAAAAAACAAATATAAATAAAATAAGGGAAGAAGTTGGGATGGTATTTCAATCTTTCAATCTCTATCCCCATAAAACAGTTCTGCAAAATGTAACAATTGCCCAGGAAAAGGTACGAAAAAGATCAAAAAAGGAAGCTGCAAAAATTGCAATGGCTCTTCTGGAAAAAGTAGGTATTTTAGACAAAGTAGATGCATATCCTGAAAACCTTTCAGGTGGGCAGATGCAAAGGGTTGCAATAGCCAGAGCTCTTGCCATGAATCCAAAGGTAATGCTCTTTGATGAACCTACCTCTGCTCTCGATCCGGAAATGATTGGGGAAGTTCTGGATGTAATGAAAACCCTTGCCAAAGAGGGAATGACTATGATTGTAGTAACTCATGAAATGGGTTTTGCAAAAGAGGTTGCAGACAGAGTAATTTTCATGGATTTTGGCAGGATTGTTGAGGTTGGAACACCTGAACATTTCTTTACAAATCCCACTCATGATAGAACAAAACTTTTTCTAAGCCAGATACTATAACCGTAGGGGTCAGGCATGCCTGACCCCTACCATATCCATGGCACTCCGTGCCTTTCTTGTAAGGAACAGACATGCCTGTTCCCTACGCGGAAACCATCTGTTCTTTCAACTTCTTTGCAGCAAGAGCATAACCACCATCTGCAGAATCTACAAAGTGCA
>CBDVAD010000602.1:0-1978 GCA_965371875.1 uncultured bacterium | reverse complement strand
CGATCTTAAACAGATCTATATTCTGACACAGTTTAATACAGCATCTCTCCATAATCATATTTCAAATACCTATATTTTTGATGTGTTTACAAAAGGATTTGTAGAAATTCTGGCAGCTGAGCAAACTTTCGAAAATACAAGCTGGTATCAGGGAACAGCAGATGCAGTCAGGAAAAACATGTACCATTTCCGGGGACAAAATCCGGACTACTATGTAATTCTCTCCGGAGATCAACTCTATAGAATGGACATAGAGGATATGATAAATAATCATAAAAAAAGCGGTGCCGAGGTTACAATAGCATCTACTCCTGTCACAAGAAAGGATGCAGAAGGTCTTGGTATTGTTCGTTGTGATAAAACAGGCAAAGCAATATCTTTCCTGGAAAAGCCTTCTTCAGATATGGATATATCGGATTTAAAATTTGATCAGGTCCTTGTAAAGGGAATGGAAAATGTTGACCCTGAAAAAGAATTTATGGCATCTATGGGTATCTATGTTTTTAATGCAAAAGCCATGGAAGAACTTCTTGATAATGATTTGGTAGACTTTGGGAAGGATATTCTTCCAAAGGCTATTAAAGATCGACATATAAATGTTTACCCCTTTACCGGTTTCTGGGAAGATATTGGAACCATTAAAGCTTTTTTTGAATCGAATCTTGACATAGCATCCCTTACACCAAAATTTAATTTCTATGATGAAGACCGTCCTATATATACTCACAGGAGGCATCTACCTGCTACAAAGATGAATTTCTGTACAGTTTCCCAGTCTTTGGCTGCAGAAGGAAGTATTATTACAAATGCTTCAATTGTGAATACAATAATAGGTAACAGGACAATAATTGAAACAGGAGCAAACCTTGACAGTGTTTACTGTATGGGTGCAACCTTCTATGAAACTGAATCACAGAAAAAAATAAATGAAAAAAAAGGTAAACCTAATCTTGGTATTGGAAGAGGTACTATTATCAAGAAAGCCATTATAGATGTAAATGCAAGAATTGGAGATGGATGCAGAATTGGTATTGATCATAAAGACAGGATAGATGGAGAATATGATTGCTACTGGATAGTTGATGGAATCATTATAATTCCAAAGAACGGCATTATTCCTGCGGGTACAAATATTTAAGTGATCTGACTATCTGACTGTCTGAGCCGGCCATTTTAAGGCCGGCCATTTCATTTAGGGTGAACCATCCTGTTTTACTATGTTCTATAAGGGTAAAGCTTTCCGATTTTAAATCAATGAGAAAGCCGTAAATCTCATATTTCTTTCCATTGTTTTCAAAATTGCCACTGCATATTCTCTTTCCTACTTTTATTTCTACGTTCAACTCTTCTCTGAATTCCCTGATCAACGCCTCTGAAGAAGATTCTCCATTTTCTGCTTTTCCCCCGGGAAACTCCCAGCTTTCACCGATGGAGGTCCCTGGATTTCTTAAAGCAAGTAGGAATTTATTACCTTTAACAGCTATACCCGCAGTGGAGATTGTCATTTTATAAAAACAGAACAGTTGGAAAGATGAAATGCAGGCTCCCTGCAACAAGGGCAGCTATCCCGGTTATTGATGCATGTTTGACAAAGATACTATCCATTTTTTTAAGAAAGCCGCTTTCAGACTCATTATTTTCAAAAATTAATTCAACCAGTAATGTGAATCCTGAAAGCAGAAGAGTAAGGGCAGGAAGAAGGTCACCTACAATAATCACATCTCCAATGGATACACTTATTATCTTCATTACTCCGATTAGCAGGAGAGCAGCAATTAATCCGATACGAAGTCCTGATTTATCAAAAATATAGCCTCTTAAGGATGAGATCCCGGGGAAGCGTTCAGCAAAATGAGGTGCAGCAAGAACAAGACCGCCCAGAATATTTAAGCAGATTGAAAGAAAATAGAATTGTACCATAATAACTCCCTTTGTTGACTAAAACATAAAGAAAAGTAATACAGAGGTCAAGAGAGCA
>CBDVAD010000601.1:0-1996 GCA_965371875.1 uncultured bacterium | reverse complement strand
ATAATCTATAAAGGGTTTCCTCTGAGTAATTTTTACATCTGCTTTGCAGAACAAGCTCTGCATTCCTTGCAATTTTACTAAGGGGATCATATTGTATACACCCAATTTTTTGAATAAAGCTTACTATTTCTTCATCTGATTTTAATTGTCTGGGATTGTAGAGATTTTGATATTTTAATATATACAGCTTTGCTTCTTCTTTAGTGAGATTGATCATTCGTTAATACAATATTTCACAATACTGTCTGTATGAATTGCAGTTGTATTTAAAAAAGGAATTCCAAACTCATCTTTTTTCAGGATAAGTGGCAGTTCGGTGCATCCTAGAATTACAGAATCGATGGCCTCTTTATCTATCATCCTTTTTACTACAGAAAGTAGTTCCTTTCTGGTAGAGTCTTTTATTATGCCCAGCTCAATTTCAGAAAATAGTTTTTCATGAATAAGCTGCTGGTCCTGTTCTTCAGGAACAACAACTTCCATTCCAATATTTTCAAAGGGCTTTAAATAAAAATCCGATTCCATTGTGAACTTTGTGCCCAGTAATCCCGGCTTCTTCAGACCAAGGCTGTCTGCTTTATTACAGGTTTCTTCAACGATGCTCAACAGAGGTATGGGAGATTTTGATTGTACATCATTAAAAACTATATGAGGAGTGTTTGATCCTATTACGGCGAATTCTGCTCCGGCATTATGAAGTGCCTTGACTTTACCTACCAGCCAATCTGTAAGTTTGTTCCATTCCTTGTTTTCTACCATTTCCAGAAGCCGGTTCATATTTACACTGAAGATAATAATTTCCGGATATGCCAGGTCGGCATACTGCTCCAGAAAAATCCGGATAATTCCTTTATAATAGTCTACAGTAGATTCAGGTCCTATGCCGCCGATAATTCCTATCTTTTTCATGTCTTTTCTCCCCTATATCAGTGTCTATGTAATCAACAACATATGCCTTTTTGACTTCCAGTTTCAAAGAATTTTTCCAGTCCCTTATGCTTAAATGTTTTGATCATTCTAAACCAGATTGGAATTTCTCACCAGAGGGTGGCGGAAGACGCACCCATCGATCCCAGTTGAGGGACGAAAATGGAAAAAGAGCGGTGGAATCAGTGCGGCTGAAGACAGGGAGATAATTATAAAAAATATTGCAGTAGAGACGCAAAATCTTGCGTCTCTACTGCAATAATCCCCCTTCCTTATAATCTTACAAATTTTTTACAAATGTTTTACACTGATCTGACTGAAAAATTTTAAAAGGATATACGCTGTTAATTAAGAAACATTTTCTAAGGAGAGTTTTATGAAACCAACAGCAATTTTCATTATTCTATCAATCATTTTTATTAGTGTTTTTTCAGTTACTCTGTCTGCCGCAACAGTAGATCTCGAAGTATCCGTATCCAATCCATTCCTTCTCGCTGACCGGGAGCAGAGTATATTTCTGAAAGTCGGACTGACAGGTTCTGACATGGGAGAAGAGAGACGAACACCTGCAAACGTATCTATAGTACTTGACCGTTCAGGTTCTATGGACGGTGAAAAGATTGCCCGGGCAAAGGAAGCTGCTTCTATTGCAATCAGTATGCTGGATGACAGAGATATCGTTTCGATTGTTACTTATTCAGACACAGTTTCTGTACTTGTACCTGCCACCAGAGTATCTGATCGGGAGTATATTCAACGTAGAATTGAATCTGTTTTTGCAGATGGATCCACTGCTCTTTTTGCAGGAGTAAGCAAGGGTGCAGATGAGGTATCAAAGTTTCTGGAACGGAATTCAGTAAACAGAGTAATACTTCTTTCTGACGGTCTGGCAAATATTGGACCTGATTCTCCGAGGGCACTGGGAAGTCTTGGGGAATCATTAAAAAAGTCCGGTGTATCTGTAACAACCATTGGCCTTGGTCTGGGCTATAATGAGGATCTAATGGTGCAGCTTGCTCAAAAAAGTGACGGAAACCATGCATTTGTTGAGAACTACAATGACCTGACC
>CBDVAD010000600.1:0-1996 GCA_965371875.1 uncultured bacterium | reverse complement strand
TGAGTATATTTGAGGCAATTATGCTTTTGTGTTTTGGTCTGGCATGGCCTTTTTCAATATATAAGTCCTGGAAAACAGGAGAGAACGGTTCAAAGAGTCTACTGTTTCTGATTGCCCTCCTGATTGGCTATGGATCCGGAATAGTTCATAAAGTCATATATAATTTTGATGGTGTTATTTTTTTATATATTTTAAATGCAGTAATGGTATCAATTGAGATTGTATTTTTTATTCGAAACAAAAAAGAGGTTTAAAATAAAAAATGAGTAACATAAAAAACATAGTTTTTGATATAGGTAATGTTCTGATGGACTGGGACCCGGAAGGAATCTACAGAACTCTTTTTGGAAAAGATGATTATTATAGTCATCCCCTAAGCAATATTGTTGGAGGTGATGTCTGGCTGGAACTTGATAAAGGAACAATTGACCTGGATTCGGCCATAGAAAAACTATCCAAAATGAATAAACCATACGGACATGAGATTGATAAATTTATCAGGGAAGCTCCTCACCATATTCGTCCTTTAACAGAATCTATCGAATGTGCTCTAAAATACAAAGAACTTGGATACAATATTTTTTTGTTATCCAACTTTCCGGAATATGGGTTTAAAATAATTCGCAATAAATTTGATTTTTTTAATCAGTTTCATGGGGAAATAATTTCCTGGAATGTAAAAGCTATTAAGCCCAATAGGGATATTTATGATATTTTACTGTCCGAATATAATCTGGATCCTAAAACTACGCTGTTTATAGATGACTCGAAAGAAAATATAACTGCTGCCGAAAAACTGAATATAAAAGGTCTGCATCTTAAAAAAGATACAGACCTTGGATTGGAATTAAAACGTATTATCGGATTCTAACCACTCTAGAATCTGAAGTTAGGGTTGCTTATTACTGCACCTCTTTCCATTTCTGTGTTAAGGATCTTTGAAAGACCTTCAGATGTCATATACTGGGCCTGATAATCAACACCGTTTCTTGAAAGCTGCATAAAGAATGCTCTCATATGGTTCCTGGAACCCTTTAAAAGGTTCTGGTAAACAATTTTAAGATCATCATTATCAGTATCTGCTATCAGCCGTTCAAGGTCATAGATATCAAGATCTTCAATAGTTGCGCCAACTGCAAGAGCAGCGGAAAGAGATTCAGATCCCTGTACTACAAGTGCAGTGTAGAGCTCCTGAAGTTCAGGATTGGTAAAAACACCAATTGCATCTGTTTTTATAGGATCATCAAGATTATACCTTTCCATAAGAATTGCCATCGCATCCATGTGTGTACTCTCTGCAGCTGCGATATTTGTAAAAGTCCTTAGACCCCATTTATCATAGAGTGTCAGATAAACATCTCTTGCAAGCTTCTCTTCTTCTCTCATTAACAGAATACCTTCTGCTTCCGCCCCGGAAAGAGAAGTTATTTCAACTGATTCGAGAACACTTTCCATTTCACCGCCAAAGTTGGATCCCCGGTTACCAGCCATTAAACCTGTACTTATCATTACTATTAAAATTGCTATTGTTATTAATTTCTTATTCATTGTTGTCTCCTGTGTGAATACTTATTATGTATTCTTAATTTATGTTACCAAATATAATGGGGACTTATGAATAAAGTGTGAAGAGATTGTAGAGTGTTGATGAAATAGTTACTGTCTGCAGAGTTTTATGTAACAAACTTAAAAAGAATTGTCATGAGAATGATAAGACTCATCCCGATGTTCATAAAAACAAACATCATGGAAAATCGTTTATCTACAGCATCAAATCGCCTATCCATTTGAATCTGCATAGCTTCAAATCGCTGGTTCATCTCCTCAAATCGCTGATCTGTCCGTTCAAACCCAAGCTTCATGTTTTCCGCTAAAATTGCAATATCCGATCTTACGTCTGACTGATCTTTCTCATAATTTTCTTTTTTTACTATGTTGTCCACAAGGAGCATGACATAGCGGTGGAGAGACTTCTTATTTTTAACCTCAAAGGCTT
>CBDVAD010000599.1:0-1996 GCA_965371875.1 uncultured bacterium | reverse complement strand
CCTATCTTATATAAAATTAATTTCAGTTGGGGCACATAATCATGTTGGGGTGACCGGCCGGTCACCCCTACTTGACAATCATTACAAAAATGATGAGATTATTTAATAATGAAAAACAAAGAAAACAAGGTACAGAAACGTTTGGAATCACTGGTCGAAAGTTATAAACTTGGTTCCGGAATTAATTTTATTGATGATACAAATCTTCCTGTGAATACAGCAGTAGTGGAAATTCTTGACAATCTTCTTGAAATAATCTTTCCGGGATATACAGGCAAGCGTAATATTACTACAGAGAATGTAAGTTTTATTATTGGAGATCTGCTTTGCAAAGTTAGAGCTTCTCTTGAGATACAGGTGTTCCGGGCATTAAAACATGAGTGTCGTATAAAGAATTGCGAACCCAACTGCGACTGCAGGACTCAGGCAAATGATATAAGCGAATATCTACTGGATAATATACTAAATATCAGAAAATTGCTGATTGAAGATGTGAAAGCCGCTGACAGAGGAGATCCTGCAGCCAAATCACTTGAAGAGATAGTAATCAGCTATCCTGGACTAAAAACAATAGCCATTCACAGAATTGCTCATGAATTGTATAAAAAAGAAGTACCGCTTATCCCAAGGATGATGAATGAATTTGCCCATTCACAGACTGGAATAGATATTCATCCAGGGGCTGAAATTGGAAAGGGATTCTTTATTGACCACGGAACAGGGGTCGTTATTGGAGAAACAACACAGATTGGAAATAATGTAAAACTGTATCAGGGAGTTACCCTCGGTGCATTAAGCTTCTCCACTGATAAGGACGGGAATATAATCAAGGGAGGGAAGCGCCATCCCACTATAGAAGATGATGTGGTAATCTATGCAGAAGCAACAATTCTCGGGGCTGTTGTAATTGGAAAAGGCGCAGTTATCGGTGGAAACGTGTGGTTGAAATCGGATGTACCTCCAGGAAAAACTATTGGAATGTCAGGAATCAGCAAAAACTAATATTAAATCAAGCTAATCCGGCACTACATGGGCATTTACTTTACACAGCTTCTTATTTCTGCTAGCTTTCAAGTCCATGAATAAGAAGTTCTATTTTTTTATGTTTACAGCCATGACTGTATGGGCAGGAAGCTGGGTATCAGGAAAACTGATAAGTGGTGGATCACTGCATTTTCAGTTTATCTTCTGGCGCTTCGTAATAACATCTGTCTGCTATTTTGCCATTCATCTGGTCAGCATCCGGAAAGATAATAACTATCAGGGCCTTAGTCGAATTCTTAAAGATCCTGCTCTTACAGCTATGATTATCCTGTCAGCAATAGCTCTTATTGGATATAACACGATGTTTATCCTTGGCCTTACATCCGGTCTTGCAGGAAAGGGAGGAGTTATTGTTACAACCCTTAATCCGCTTATAGGTTTTATATTGGGAGCAATCCTATATAAAAATAAATTTCCACGAAGAAGCTGGATTGGAATAATTATTGGTCTGACAGGTGGAATCATTCTTGTTGAACCATGGAGATACTCATTAAATCAGCTTATTGACGGCGGAAACCTGATCTTTGTAGCAGCAGCATTTTTCTGGGCGCTGATTACAGCTCTTGGACACAAGATTCAAAAAACAGTCTCCCTGTGGGAATTTAATCTTCTCACATATACTATTGCTATATTTCTTACTATTCCAATGATCTGGAGTAAAGATATTTTTAACTGGCAGCAGTATTCAACCGGTTTTTGGATCAATACCGGATATCTTGCAATTTTAGCAGGGACAATTGCAGGGGGTATCTATTTTTATGCATCGAAGGTTATTGGTTCTGCAAAAGCCGGTACATTTACATTTATTGTACCGGGGATGGCACTTCTATTCAGTTTTATCTTTCTAAATGAAATTCCCCAGATTTCTACTATCATCGGGGGTTCTTTAGCAGTAAGTGCCGTGTATATAATTAACAAGCAGACCTAAATCCGGAAAAGTCAATTTTTAGAT
>CBDVAD010000598.1:0-2003 GCA_965371875.1 uncultured bacterium | reverse complement strand
ATTAACTACACTTGCTGTTTTTAATTTTGAAAAGATCACATCAGCATTCACTACTGTAGATGGGGAAGAAAGTGGCACCTGTAGTTTTATAGATATCCGGAAATCTCTGCATCAGCTTCTTGATATCCTTTTTAGTCTGAATGTTTCACCCTCTGCAGATACATTGGATGCTGTTTTTATGTTCGGGTACGAATTAATTAATTCTGATAATGATTTGGAAAAGATACTGCAGATAAATCTGGAAGAGGCCAATATAACACTTAATACTATAAGAAAATTTAATTCTGAAATACCGTTGGAATCCATCTTGTGTCTTGTAAACAGAAACATGAACTTTCATCCTGCTCATATAGGCGGTGCAGAGGATTGGTATGCTCTTTTTAGACGCTTTTGGTATAAAAAATTCGATAAAATGATGGAAATATATACAGAGGGAGAGAAGAGGCACCAGCTTGAAGAAGATGCCGGCTTTTTTCTTAATCTTTCTACTAAACCTGTACTGCCGAATTATAGAAAGGGTTTATGGGGTAAAGAATTACATATTAAATATGAAGTAAGTACAGGTTTTATAAATGCATTTATGTCCGGTGTTTTTATAAGGGAGTTGATTAAACCGCTAAAGCTTGTTCTTATAGATGGTCAGTTTTATAAAGAACAGAATCGTATGGATTATAATAAATCATATCGGACAATCACTGATACAGTGGATATATTAAAAAATCTTGATGATAGTCTTGCAGTTCGCGGTGTGTATTATGAGTTAGTTAAAAAGATTGAAGCAAAAGAGAGTAGTAAGGACTTAATTAATGAACAGTTAGAAGAGGTCATTGCTTCAGTGGATAAGGAATTTGAAAAGATAATTGTATCTTTCAATGCTGCACTGAGATTACTTATCGATGTTATTTCAGGAATCGTTCAGGGAGAGATGGGCGGAATTTATGATACCCTGTCAAATCTTGGTTATATTGGAAAAGGGGAAAATAAAAATCTTACGTCCCAGCTGAATGAAATCAGGTTCAGTCTGGATGAAGCCCGTAATATCAGTCATCAGCTTTATGATCTTGAAAAAGATTTGGGTTGAACGGGGTTCCTCTCCTTGAATGCTTGCACCGATTAAAAAAATTAAGTAATGTATTCTCCCATGCAACCTTAGGAGATTATTGATGAATGATATAAAGATAGAATGGAAAATTAAACTGGAAGATGCTTTGTTTTCCATTGCTGAATTTCAGGATCTTGAGATAAACAGGGACCAGATCAATCTTATAGTAGAAAAACCTCCAAAACCGGAAATGGGTGACCTTGCATTTCCATTATTCCCTTTAGCAAAACTATTCAGGAAGAATCCTGCAGCTATTGCAGCTGATATAAAATCTTTTTTTGAAGAAAATGATCCTGGTATCGCTGCATCTATCAATGTTACGGGACCCTATATAAATATTAGAATAGATCTCTCAGGTCTGACTGAAAAAGTTATAGATGATATTCTTATAAATAAGAATGCCTATGGTCATACAGAGGAATTCCTGGATCAGAAGGTTATGGTCGAATTTTCATGTCCCAATACAAATAAACCACTCCATCTTGGTCATCTTCGAAATGATTCAATCGGGATGAGTGTAGCAAGGATTATGGCAGCCAATGGAGCTGATGTACGCAAAGTTAATCTTATAAACGATCGTGGTGTCCATATATGTAAGTCTATGCTTGCTTACAGGAAGTTTGGGGAAGGTTCAACCCCGGAGAGTACAGGTAAAAAAAGCGATCATTTTGTGGGCGACTATTATGTAAAGTTTAACAGCTGGTCAAAACAATATCCAGAGGCGGAAGCCGAGGCCAGAACGATGTTAAAGGACTGGGAGAACGGAGTAGAAGATATTCAGGCTCTTTGGAAAATGATGAATGAGTGGACTATCTCCGGTATTAAAAAAACCTATAAAAAAACAGGTATTGATTTTGATGAATACTACTTCGAGAGTAAAACATATATGGAGGGACGTCAG
>CBDVAD010000597.1:0-2022 GCA_965371875.1 uncultured bacterium | reverse complement strand
GAAGCCTCTGCGCCGCAGACCGGCTATAGTTGGCATCCGAGGGTCATCCCATCCAGCTACATAACCTTCCTCCACCAGCCTACGGAACTTTCGTTTACTCATCACTGTATTAGTTAAGTTAAGACGGGCAAATTCGATCTGCTGGGGTAAATCTGGAAGATTCAAGGCATTGAGAACCCAATCATACAGAGGGCGATGGTCTTCGAACTCCAGGGTACAAACAGAATGGGTAATCTTTTCGTAATAATCTTCAAGAGGGTGAGCATAGTCGTACATAGGATAAATACACCATTTATCTCCCGTCCGGTGATGAGTAGCCTTTAAAATACGGTAAAGAACGGGATCTCTCATATTCAAATTATGTGAAAACATATCAATTTTAGCCCGCAACACCCGGGAACCGTCAGGAAATTCACCGGCCCGCATACGTCGAAATAGATCCAGATTCTCTTCTGCAGAACGGTCGCGATAAGGACTTTCTCTTCCTGGTTCCTTGAAAGTTCCCCGGTACTTCCTGATTTCTTCAGGACTCAGGTCACACACATAAGCCTTACCCAATTTAATTAGGCGAACAGCGTAATCATACATCTTTTCAAAATAGTCGGAAGCATAAAAAAGTCTGTTATCCCAGTCAAATCCCAGCCACCGAACATCGTTAATTATGGAATCAATATACTCCACATCTTCCTTGCTAGGATTTGTATCGTCAAAGCGAAGATTACATAGACCACCATTTTTTGCAGACAAACCGAAATTCAAGCAAATAGATTTAGCGTGACCGATGTGCAGGTATCCATTAGGTTCCGGGGGAAATCGAAGATGAACCCTTCCATTGTATTTATTCGTTTTTTTGTCTTGATCAATAATCTCCTGTATAAAATTGACTGTTGCTTTAGAATCTCCGGAATTCATAAACCGGCCCCCTTGCTTTATTTTGTATTGAGATTTTTACCTAAGGTTTCGTATAATAGGTTGAGTATTTTTTTATATTACTACATCTGTCCCTAAAAATCCATCTTTATAAAGGGATTACACAGGAGTCAGTCTCAACGTTTAACATAATTAATTATTTAAAAAGATTTCTATTCTTTGTTATTATAAAATAATCATTTAATAATAATTCTAAACTTCTTCTAATTATTTATTTCTACAAATCTTACACAATTCCTTCTTTTTCAAATAAAAAACCCTTCAGCAAAAAGCCAAAAGGCCTTAATTTATCAATGAACGGTGGAGCATAGTAGGCGAATTTCGCAACTTTTATATTAATAAAAAAACCGAATTCTTTCAGCAGTTATGGGATTGATTTATCTTTTTATTTAATGAGATTTTGTATGTTTTTTATTCTCATATCTCTCTTTTACTTGTGCAACAAAGGTGTCTATTTTCACTTCTCTTGTACTATCCAGAAAACCATCATATTCTATAGATACAAAGGGAATGTTATTATTATCTTTTCTAAATTTAGGGATAAAACCAGCTACAGTCAGTCCTGGCATGCAGTTAAAAGGAATAACACTAATAATACCATCCAAATCTCTTTTTACATAATCTACTGCCTTTCCCATGCTTACTATGGCCTCTCCGCCAATATAATGTCTAATATATTTCTCACCATTTGAAATTATTTCTTTTGCAGGTATATCATCAAAGCCTTGCATATATGGCAAGGTTGCCTTAAACAACTTGTGCTCATAACCAATCATAACTCTGTATAATATTGATTTCAAAAACCATTCCTTTAAATCCTCTTTTTTTCTGTTTAAGCTGAATTTTTCTCTTGCAATAACAGAACCAAGATAATAAGAATAAACCAGATATTCTGTTGCTGGAGCTAACCAAACCTCTGCTCCCTTTTTCTCAAGCTTTCTTATAATTCTTTGGTTAGCTGGCTCATGAAGTCTTACAAAGAACTCACCAACTATGCCTATCTTTGGTTTTTCTTCATTAGTTCTTTTGACTTGAGAAAATCCCTCTTGAGCTTTTCTTAAGATTTCCTCAATAGGAGATAATTTTCCATTA
>CBDVAD010000596.1:0-2048 GCA_965371875.1 uncultured bacterium | reverse complement strand
GAGATAATAGAGTCTCTCAAAAAGCAGGGAGTGACGGTAATCTATATCTCTCACATGCTTGAGGAGGTGTTTGAAATAGCAGACAGGGTTACTGTTATCAAGGATGGAAAGGGGATGGGGACTTATCCGGTTGCCGATATAACCAAAGATATCCTGGTTAAGCATATGGTAGGCAGGGACATTCAGGATATCTATCCACCTCTGGGAAACCTGTCAAAGGATATTTTTTTGAAAGTAGAGGGACTTTCCCTGGGTAATGAGCTTAAAAATATAAGTTTTACTCTAAGAAAAGGGGAGGTTCTGGGACTTGCCGGAATGGTTGGTTCGGGCAGGGCCCTTCTTGTAAAGGCAATTCTGGGAATTGTCCGAAAAGATTCAGGATCTATCTTTCTACGAGGTGAAGAAACAGAGATACCGAATATTAAAACTGCTATTGAGAAAGGGTTCTGTTATATTCCTTCTGATCGTAAAAATGAAGGAATTATTTCTTCTATGAATATCATGGAAAATACCACTATAACCAGTCTGTCAGATTATCTTAAACACGGAATGATAATACATTCCGAAGAAAGAGATGCGACATTGAAACAGGTGGAAGCTCTTTCTACAAAAACTCCTTCTATTTATACAAAAATTGAGAATTTAAGCGGTGGAAATCAGCAAAAGGTTTTACTTTCCCGTGCCCTCCTGACTGCTCCTGAGATATATGTGATTGTGGAACCTACCCGTGGAATTGATGTTGGTGCAAAACATGAAATCTATAAAATTATCAGAGAGCTGACAGACAAGGGTAATTCAGTACTTATGATCTCTTCGGAACTACCGGAAGTATTGGGTATGTCTAATCGGATTATGGTCCTTTACCGGGGAGAACTGGCTGGTATTATTGATCAGAATAAAGGCCCTTCCAGTGAGGAAGAAATTCTTTCTATGGCGGTGGGTCATGAATATTCATTACGAAAGGAAGGTGTGTGATGCTGCAGTTATTAAGTAATAAGGGCAGGCGTTTCAGCCTTTCGTCACAGAATTTTGTCTGGGTTATTTTGGGTAGTCTTCTTCTATTCAGTGCTGTCAGCAACCCAATCTTTCTCACTTTCAGAAATATGAAGAATATTTTCCTTATTCAACCTGTTGGTCTGGGAATAGCATCATTGGGTCAGGCTGTTGTTATGATATCCGGTGGAATTGATATGTCCATTGGGGCAGCAGTTTCACTCCTTACTACACTTGCTGCCGGGTTTTATAAAGCATTTCCTGAGGCTGATATATTTACTGTTTTTATGGTTATCACTTTTGGCGGAATGATGATTGGGGTTTTAAATGGTTTTTTTGTAGTGGTACTACGCATTCCTGCTTTTATGGGAACCCTTGCCACAATGTCAATTCTTCAGGGAATAATATATTTTTTTACAAAAAAACCAATAGGAGGTATTCCAAAGAGTTTCAGGTATATAGCTGAAGGAAAATTTTTAGGAGTTCCTGTTAGTTTTCTCTACTTTGTACTGATTTTTATTTTTGTTTTTCTATTACTGAGGAAACAGAAGATTGGAAAGCACATTTATGCAGTAGGAAGTGATTCCTATATATCTCAAATTTCAGGGATTCCAATTCAGAAAATTCGTTTTCTGGCCTTTATTCTTGGAGGATTTCTGGTGGGTCTGGCATCGGTCTTTCTTTCTGCAAGAATGGGAGGGGGCGGACCCACAGCTGGAAACGGATATGAACTGGATACGATAACGGCTTGTGTTATCGGTGGAATCGCCCTCTCCGGAGGTGTTGGGAACCCTGTTGGGATTATAGGCGGAGTTTTAACTCTTGCCATCTTTTCCAACATAATGAACCTTCTCGATATCAATCCATATATTCAGATGTTCTTAAAGGGAGTAATTCTTATTCTGGCTGTTTCCTTTAACAGGGGACAAAAGAAAAAGTAAGGCAAAGTTAAACGAGGAAGGATAAATAATGAAAGCGAAACTACTGCCCTTATACTTCAGGGAAGAAAAAACAGTTAAATTTGATAAGCAGATTAGCATTCTTAAAACCTTACT
>CBDVAD010000595.1:0-2049 GCA_965371875.1 uncultured bacterium | reverse complement strand
GACCATGCTGAAGATCTTTAAACTCATAATCTCCAATATATTTTGCCCATCCTCCGGTCTTTTCTTTTGAATCAATTCTACGAACCGGAATACTGATCTTTGTTCCCATCTTTTCTTCCTTTTTATCAATCCTTCCCTTGTACGGGCGATTTTTTGTACGGGCGAATAATTATTCGCCCCTACAGGATAACACCCCTCCCAAAACGAGGGCAATTTATGAATTGCCCCAACACAACACATGGGGCACGATAAATCATGCCCCATATTCGTAGGGGCACGGCGCGCCGTGCCCCTACACCATTATATATTCTTCTCTAACGAATAGGGAAGCATTGCATAAAAAGCGGAACAGATCTCTAAATCTGCAACTCTATTAATTTCATTTGGTGCATGTGCCTGATCTTCATCTCCAGGGCCAAAACCAATAGCCGGTATTTTATGTCTACCTGTTGTTGCAACTGCATTGGTTGAAAAAGTCCACTTATCAACTACAGGTGCCTTTCCATAAAGAGCTGTATGAGCTTCTACTCCGGACTGTACAATTGGATGATCTTCCGGAATTTTCCATGTTGGAAAATATAATTCCTGACCGTAATCTTTATCTCTCCAGCCTCTTTTGGTGTAATCCGGCATATACACTTCGATAGAATCCTCACTTTCACCAATAGCTTTTGCCATATAAGTTTTAACCTGACTCATTGCCAGTTCTGCATCTTCCCCCCAGGTGAGACGTCTGTCCAGATAAAGCATGGCCTGATCCGGAACTGCACATTGGGAAGGTCCTTTTACATCAATCTGGGAAACTACAATAGTTCCTTTTCCCAGGAAATTATCATCATCCGGCTGAAGATCTTTGTTGAGTTGTTCCATTGCCAAAGCAGCCTTTGCTGCCTTATAAGCTGCACTCACACCTCGTTCAGGAGCTGAACCATGGGATGATACTCCCTTTATTTTTGCAACAATCTCCATTCGACCCCGATGTCCTCTGTATAGTTCGCAGCTTGTAGGTTCTGTAGAAACAAAAAAGTCGGGTTTGAAATTTTCTTCTTCAATTAAGTACTTCCAGCACATACCATCACAGTCTTCTTCCATAACTGTAAATGTAAAGTAAGCGCTGAATTTACCATCATAACCGAGTTCTTTAAGTATTCGACCGGCTGTAATCATAGATGCAGCTCCACCCTTCTGGTCCGAGGTGCCTCTACCATGAACAAGGCCGTCTTTAATTAGTCCGGAAAATGGATCAAGATCCCACTGATCAAGGTCTCCAACTTCCACTGTATCAATGTGAGCGTCAAATGCAATCTCTTTTGGTCCGAAACCAACTCTGCCTATAACACTACCAAGACCGTCGAATCTTACTTCGTCAAAACCTGCTTCTTCACAGAGGCTCTTAATTAATCTACATACTTCTTCTTCTTTTGAGCTGTAGGACTTTGCCTGAACCATCTTTGACAGATTTATAGCTGTATAATCCCTGTACTCTTTGGCTTTTGCCAGAATTTCTTCATTAATTCCCATATGTCTTTCTCCTATGGACGCGGAAACCGCGCCCTTACTTATTTTTTCCCCCGTAGGGGCGGGGGAACCCCGCCCCTACGTACATTACAATTTTATTTTATCCCCGTAGGGGCGAACGGCCGTTCGCCCCTACGGTTTTATCGTATCCATTTTATCCCATACGCCCTGGGCTGAAACGGCTGCTTTTGCATATATCTCTTTTACATCGAATGGAAACTCTCTATTTTCCATTACAATATTACCATTTACAATTACTGTCTCAACATCTCCACTTGTCATTCCAAAGACCATATGGCCTCCAATATTATCTGCAACAAGGGGTGAGGGACTTAAATAATCTGCTACAACTATGTCGGCTTTATATCCTGAGGCTAACTGGCCGAAATTCGCACCAAAATTTCTCTTTAAGAGTTCATTCCCATTTGAAAGAAACCCAAGAAAATCTCCCGGCCATAAAGGACCACCATCATCTTTATGTTTAAAGTATGCAACCTTTATCTCTTCAAACATATTTGGACCAATACCGTC
>CBDVAD010000594.1:0-2056 GCA_965371875.1 uncultured bacterium | reverse complement strand
AGAATAGTTTCCGGTGGGGATTTTACCGGATCTTTTGATTTTGGCGATATATCCCATTTGATGCCTGCACTCCATCCCATGATAGGAGGTGTTAAGGGAGGTCTCCATACAAAAGATTTTCGTATAACAGATCCTTATCTTGCATATATTGTTCCTGCAAAGTTAATGGCTTTAACGGTGGTTGATCTACTGTTTAGCAATGCATCAAAAGCAAGAAACCTTATAAACAATTATAAACCGCCTATGACAAAAGAAGAGTATCTTGATTTTATGGGAAAAAGTTCAAAAGTGATTGAAAGATAAACCCCTGGGGAAATATAAATGTATCTGCTGTTGAAAAAACAGCTTCAATGGAAGTTGTTGGATGGAATACAAATTCTATTATTCAAGTAATATGTAATTATTCATTGTAAATCCACAATATCCATCGATTCAGACTATTATGTTTACAGGACAATAAAAAAAGGAGATGATTGAAAATATATTTAATTATAAATAAGATGTTATCTTATATAATAAAAATTTATGAATCAATGAATATTACATATCTTATATTAGAATAAGAATAATTCTTCTTCCAGTACATCAATACTTTTTATACAGCGCTCTATTCTTTCCACCGTCCAGACTCCACCTTGGGCATAAAAATCATCTTTCATTTTTTCCAGAAATTTTTCTACTTTTGTTCTTCCTTCAGTAGTCAGAGATAATTCTGTCTTTCTTTTATCTTCAATGGAACTGCTTTTCTGAATGTATCCCAATTGAGTGAGTTTTTTTACCTCACGGCTGCTGTTTGGTAAATTAATATTCATACATTTACTCAATTCACTAAGATTTTTTTGTGAGGTAAAATAGAGGATTTTTAAAACATCAAACTGTTGAGCAGTTACATGTTCATCGCCACCCTGTTCAGTAAGTTTTGCCTCAAAATCATGGATCCTGGAAATAAGACGGGCTGTTCTGTTAAATAGGTCATCTTTAGTCATGGTATCAATATTATCTCACAAAACTTATCAAAAAACAATTATCAATTGACAATATAAGATATATTTATTATATTATCAATTGACAAGTAAAATAGAAAGGAGAAAATATGAATGTATTAGTAATTTACACCCATCCTCATCGGAAAAGCCTTAATGGATCGTTTCTGCAAAAAACTCTTGATGGGCTGGATCATAATAAAAGTGTTAATCAGGTAGATATTCTTGATTTATATAAAGAGAATTTTAACCCCCTGCTTGTTTTTAATGAAGATAAGAAACGTAGAGATATGTTCAAAGATCCCGCTTTGAGAAAATACAGAGAACAGATTAGAAAAGCAGATACAATAGTATTTATCTATCCAATCTGGTGGGGACGACCACCAGCTATGCTTCTTGGATATATTGATCAGGTTTTTGCTTCCAATTTTGCCTATAAAGATAGTCCCGGGAAAATACTACCTGAAGGATTATTAAAAGGGAAAAAAACCATTTGTATTTCTACAATGAAAGGACCTACGGGATACCCGAAGTTATTTCTGGGTAATGCCCATAAAATATTGATGAAAAAAGCATTATTTAGTTTTGTGGGAATAAAAAAAGTACATTTCTTTGAATTCGGCAGTATGGAAAAGAAAGAAGGAAAGCAAAAAAATAATCTCAAAAAAATTGAAAATTATATGGCATCAATGGCATCGTAATTGTTTTAAAAATATAGTAGACAATATAAATATAGTCGATAATAATAATATTATGAAAAATAAATTAATAGTTGTTGTTGGAGCAACTGGCAGACAAGGTCAGGCTGTAATAAAAAGTCTGCTAACAAAAGGATATAACATAAGGGCCCTGGTAAGAAATCCGGAAAAAGCTAATAAGCTGTTGAATGGAAGTAATATTGAGATATTTAAAGGTGACTTAAGAAATATAGATTCCCTCAGTGGTTTATTTAATAATGCCTATGGATTGTTTTTTGTCTTGCCGTTTCTTAAAGTCTCCATAGAATTTGGAAAGACATTACTGGATACTGCAAAAGATTCGAATCTCGAGCATATTATCTATAGTTCAGTAGG
>CBDVAD010000593.1:0-2068 GCA_965371875.1 uncultured bacterium | reverse complement strand
ATTTGTAACAGCCTGTTCTACAGAAATATTGTATGACATAAACGGCATATCCCCAACAATATGAGCTCGCTTAACAGCTCTTACCACTGGTTTTATATGATTGAGCATCTCATCCATAGTAACTGGAACTGTATCTTTGTAACCGAGTTCAACCATTCCAAGGGAATCTCCAACAAGAATTATATCTATGCCGGCTTCATCAACTATCAGTCCCTGGGGGTATGAATAGGCCGTAATCATTGATATTTTTTTTCCTTCTGCCTTCATCTTGTGAAGATCAGCAACTAACAGTTTTTTTGTTGCCTCAGGTTGAGTACTCATTGTATGGCTCCTTTTTCTATGCTATTTATATTGTAAATACTATACTAGACTGAAATTTAGCATAGTACAACAAAAAAATATTGATGTTCTGCTGAAAAATTTATCTGGAAAAGAGGCTGTAATCTGTTGAACTTAGATTAAATATCTTTTTCAAACCAGTTGTAATATAGATCATTTTATCTTTTGTAATAAAAATACCTTCCATGTCCACAATAGATTCAAGGAGTTTCATTCCTTTTTCAAGGCCGGCTGAAAAGGCAACTGTTGAGTAGGCATCAGCTGTTATTCCCCTGGCAGTTACTATTGTTATGCTCAGGAGATCATTCTCAACAGGGTATCCCGAATCAGGATCAAGAATATGATGGTATCTCTTTCCATCTTTTTCGAAATATCGTTCATAAATACCGGAGGTAACTACAGCAGTTTCACCTGTATCCAGAGTGGCGATATAATGTCCTCTGGAATCAACCGGATCCTGAACTCCAATCCTCCATGGAGTCTCCGGAGCTTTGGATCCAAAAGTCAAAACATTTCCACCAAGGTTGATAATACCCTTTGTAAATCCTTTTTCAAGAAGAAATTTTCTTACTGCATCTGCAGCATATCCTTTTGCAATCCCTCCCAGGTCAATTGCCATACCCTTCTTTTCCAGAAAAACACTCCTGTCTTTATCATTCAGCTTTATGTATTCAGATCCAATTAGGGGGGTAACAGATTCAATAGCCCCTGATTCAGGAAGGTTCTGATATTCAGTTCCAATTCCCCAGAGATTAACCAAAGGTCCAATAGTAATATCAAATTTACTGTCTATTAATTCTGCATACCTTATACCCTCTTTTATTACCAGGTATGTATCATTCGATACTTTTACAGGTCGAATTCCTGCATTGGAATTGATTCTATCAAGCTCAGAATCTGTTATTACGGGACTCATTCTGTTCTCTATATCTTCAATAATTTTAAAGGCTTCATCAAAATTAAAGTCATCCATCTTTTCGTAAAGAGTAATTGAACACACAGTGCCCATGGCAAAGGAGGTTTCTGAGTATGGTTTTATATTACTGTTTTTACAGGAAGTCAGGGTAAGCATTATAATAATAGGTAAGATTGAAATTGATTTAATTGTTTTCATAGTTTATGAACATTAGCACAGAGATCTATGTGCTTGCAATCGTTATGATAATTGGTGTTTATTTTTTTGGGCGTTTCCATGAATATGGGCACAATAAATTGCGCCCATACCCCTGGACCTGGCTTTGCGGGGGTTCCGTCTTTATTTACAGGGACAGGTCGCGACCTGTCCCTACAAATAAAAACCGCTGCGCGCCCCTACAATCCATATCGCGTTGGAAAACTATCTGTATTAATACCAAAGTTATATTGCATTTTTGTTCATTTGTTATAGGCTTAGTATAGTAGTCCATTTAAGCGCAGTAGTGTCAATGTTTGCGATATGTAGAAATCCTGTAGTTTTACTGGTATTAGTGTTTCAATGATAAGAGATATTCCTGATTATAGTATTTGCTCAATACCTGCAAGTAGGGAATGGTATCCGTAATATTGCTGATACCCGGACGTTAAACGAAAGTCCAGGAGAAGAGTTTGGAAATACAAGAATTACTGGAAAATGCTTTAAAAATTAAATCAGGTGAATCTGAGGTATATATTTCTTCATATAAAAAGCATTCTGTATTTATTAAGAAGTTTGCCTACTCTGAAAAAAGACTTAAGCAGATTGAATTGGAGA
>CBDVAD010000592.1:0-2073 GCA_965371875.1 uncultured bacterium | reverse complement strand
GAAGAAGCTTTACTGGCCGAGTAAGGACTTCTGGGGTCATATGGAGTATCTTCAAAAAAGAAACCTGTCTCTCCCAAAGACCCAAAGACCTCGTCTGTACTTACATGATGGAAAAGCTTCCCCTTAAAATTTTCACCCCAGGCCTTCCGGGCAGCATCCAGCAGTGTAAAAGTTCCATTTATATTAGTTTTTATAAAAGCCTCAGGTCCTTCGATAGATCTGTCAACATGACTTTCAGCCGCCAGGTGGCACACTGCATCAATTTCATATTTATCAAATAATGATACGACCAGTTCAACATCACAAATATCCCCCTGCTTAAAAATATAACGCTCAGGAAACTGAGTTGAAACGTCATCCAGACTTCCGGCATTGCCAGCATAGGTCAGTTTGTCCAGATTTATAATCCGGCCTGTAAAGTCAGTTTTAGTTAAAATAGTCCGGATAAAATTACTGCCGATAAAGCCGGCACCACCAGTTACAAGGATATTTGAAAATGTTCTATATGATGTCATTGATGTTTATTCCTTTTATAAATAATTTAATTGAATCCTTCCATTCCGGTATATTAAATGAAAAATATTTTTTCACCTTTTCCTTGGAAAGCAGAGAGTAAACAGGACGCCTGGCCGGCGTTGGAAACTCTTCTGAGGTACAGGGAACAAGAGTACAATTACTTGTAATAAGCTCATTCTCTCTACCCAAACGATATATCTCCCGGGCAAAATCGAACCAGGAACATTCTCCTTCACCGGAAAAATGATATGTGCCATATTCCCTGCTGTCTAATATAATAATTATCCGGATCAGCTCTGTAATATCCCCGGTCCATGTTGGAGATCCAAACTGATCATTCACTACTTTAAGGGAGTCCTGTTTGTTCATCAATTTGATCATCGTATAAACAAAGTTAGGACCAAACTGTCCATAAAGCCAGGCAGTACGGATAATAAAGTATTTCGTACATATTTTACGGATTTCCTCTTCTCCAGCCAATTTACTTGCACCATATACACCCGAAGGGTCTGTAGGAGCATCTTCCGATAACGGAGTAGAACTGGCTCCATCAAAGACATAATCGGTGGAAATATGAATAAGGGGGATATCCATCTCTGCTGCCAGAATCGCAATATTAGCAGGACCCTGCTGGTTGACAGCATATGCTGTTTCTGTATCTTCTTCGGCCTTGTCTACTGCTGTATAGGCAGAGCAGTTTATAATCCAGGAGGGCTTCTGCTGAAAGGCATATTCCCTTAATACATCCGGTTCCAGCATAGAAACTTCTTTATCTGTACCAATAAAAGGGATTTCTGCTTCCTGAAAGGTTCTGCTTATTTCCTGACCAAGCATACCTTTGTTCCCAATGATCCAGATCATATAAGATTCTTTAGATAAGGTAATTTTTCATCTTTTTCAGAGATCAGGGGTTTTTGCTCAGAATTAAGGGGCCATTTTATTGCCAGATCTGTATCATCCCATCGTACACCACCATCACTGGCAGGTTCATATTCAGCACTACACTTATACAAAAAATGGGTATTATCTTTAAGGGTAATAAATCCATGTCCAAACCCGGGAGGAATATACAACATGGTTCTATTTTCTTCATTTAACTCTATCCCAAACCACTTACCATAGCTTGAAGATCCCTGTCGCAGATCAACAGCAACATCCCAGACCGCCCCTGTAATAATCCTTATTAGCTTTCCCTGAGCATGAGGTTCAGATTGAAAATGGATACCTCTTAAGACACCCTTTGAAGAAAAAGAATGATTATCCTGGCTAAAATCCTCAGATATTCCAGCAAAAATAAACTCACTTTTTTTATAGGTTTCCATAAAAAACCCCCGTTCATCTCCAAAGATCTGAGGTTGTATAATTTTAACACCTTCAAGTATAGTATCTCTAAATTCAAATGACATTTAGTTTTCTTCCATTGCTATATTTATTAGATACTGTCCATACTGATTTTTATTTAAAGCTTCTCCAAGTTTTAGAAGCTGATCTTTTTTTATATATCCCATCTCATAGGCAATTTCCTCTATACATGCAACTTTAAGTCCCTGGCGCTTT
>CBDVAD010000591.1:0-2074 GCA_965371875.1 uncultured bacterium | reverse complement strand
ATACATCCGGAAACAGATTTAAGACTGCCATGGGAAGTAATGCTTCAAGTGCCATATCGGCTGCATTTAAGCAGTTTGGTAAGGTTGTTGGAGAGTCGATGGCTAATAATCTGCCATAGGGACGGGTTTGAAACCCGTCCTTACGGGCGGGTTTCGGATTCCATATCTTTCTTTAATCTTTCCAGTTCATTATCTGCTTTTATTCTGTTTATGTCTTTTTCCAGTTCTATTGTATTCCTGTCTCCAATCAGGTTATTCATATCTGCAAGCAGTTTGTTTGGATCTATGGACAGCTGTTGGGGTGATTCATGAATCTCCCTTACGGCCTTCTCCACCTCCATCTTTAAGCTCATTAATTGATCAGTCAGGTATTTAATGTCGTTCCTTACAATCTCAGCCCGGCCTTCTGCTTCCATCTGAAGATCAGTTTTTCCTTTTTCTTTAGCAAGATTTACTCTGCTTTCCCATATTTTTAGATCTTCCCGGGCTTTTAAATATTTCTTTTCCAGGAGTTTATACTCAGTTTTAACGATGATCAGATATTCTCGATCATTTTTCGAATCTGCATGTAATAAAGAACTCATCATTCTTCTCCTTGAAATTTATAGTTCACCCTGATAAAACCTACTATATCATATTCGAAAGAAACTGTTCAGGAATAATAATGGAAGATCAATTTTACGATACCGATGAGCCCATAGTTGCCCTTGCAACAGCCTGGAGTGAGAGTGCTCTGGCTGTTATCCGTACCAGCGGCATAGGCAGTGTTGAGCTGTTTTCAAAAGTATTTACCAACCCCAAAAATATATTAAACTCAAACGGGTTTACTATGCACTATGGATATATAATAGATCCGGATAATGGGAAGAAGATAGATCAGGTTACAGCTGCTGTCTACAGGACACCTAAGAGTTATACAGGTCAGGATAGTGTAGAAATATTCTGCCATGGATCCCTGCCGGGTATTGAATCAATTATTACAGTTCTTAAGGGGACAGGTTTTAGAGAGGCTGCTCCCGGTGAATTTACAATGAGGGCATTTCTTAATGGAAAGATGGATCTTAGTCAGGCCGAAGCAGTAGCGGAGATTGTTCAGTCCAAGTCAAGGCAGGCACATTCTCTGGCCTTAAACAGATTGTCAGGTGGTGTATACGAGAGAATAGATTTAATAAAGAAAAAACTTGTAGATCTAATGAGTATTATTGAAGTTCAGCTGGATTATCCTGATGATGAAATTGGAGGAGATACAGATATTCCTCTGGATTCGATTCTGGATGCTGATAAAGAGATAAGAAATCTTATTGATACTTTCAGAGTAGGCAGAATTTTTCATGAAGGAGTTGCTGTAGTACTTGCAGGCGGAACAAATGCAGGAAAATCTTCACTTTTTAATCTGTTTTTAAAAGAAGACCGCTCTATTGTATCGGAGATTGATGGTACTACACGAGATTATATAGAAAGCTGGATAACCATAGATGGTGTACCTATCAGGCTTTTTGATACTGCTGGACTGAGGAATGCTGAGCATCCAATAGAGGCTGAGGGGATAAGACGGAGTGAAGAGATAATTAAAAATGCTTCTTTGGTTCTGTATATAATAGACGGCAGTACCGGAATGACAGAAGAAGACAACGCGATTTTCAGTAAATATAAAAAAGATTCAGACTACCTTTTTATCTGGAATAAAATAGATAAATCAAGAAGCACTGTCCCTGAAGGGATTCTTCCAGTCAGTGCTGTGACTGCAGAAGGATTTTCTGACCTTGAAGATCTTATCAATTCAAGACTTACAGGAATGGAGATCTCCGGATCAGAATTGATGATAGATTCATTAAGACAAAAGGAACTGTTGGATAGAGCGGTAGAATCTCTTGGATCAGTAAAACTATCTCTGGAAAACAAGGTCTCTCTGGATGCAGTAGCTCTGGATTTAAAAGAGGCATTGGATGCTCTTGGGGAAATAACAGGAGAAGTTACCAGCGAGGATATCCTTAATAATATTTTTGCAGGGTTCTGTGTAGGAAAATAATATGGATTATGATGTAATTGTAATAGGCGGTGGACATGCAGGGAT
>CBDVAD010000590.1:0-2088 GCA_965371875.1 uncultured bacterium | reverse complement strand
AGCCAGATCAAGCTTCTCAGGCTGATAGAAACTCATGAGTATTATCCTCTTGGTTCTGATCTGGCTCGAACAACAACCGCCCGTTTTGTTCTTGCCACACAGAGAAATATAAAAGAGCAGGTAAAAACGGGGATTTTCCGGAATGATCTCTATTACAGGTTACAGACTCATGAAATAAGAATTCCTCCTTTACGTGAGCGTAAGGATGATCTGCCTCTGCTGTTAGACCATTTTCTTGATGAAGCATCCCGTGAATTGTCCCGAAAAAAACTGGCAGTTCCTTCCGAATTACTGACACTCCTCGAAACCTATGATTTTCCGGGTAATGTAAGGGAGCTCCGTTCCATGATTTTTAATGCTGTAAGCAGGCAGAAGGAAAAAATGCTGTCTCTAAAGTCATTTAGAGAGACAATAAACAGAGATAATGTGGAGTTACCTCTCCGGTCTGAGGGTGATAAGATAGATTTCCCGGAAAGGCTTCCAACTATAAAGAATGTGACTGAAAATCTGATTGAGGAAGCGCTGCTACGGGCCAAAGGTAATCAGGCTATTGCAGCAGGACTTCTCGGGATAAGTCCCCAGGCCCTTGGCAAACGTCTTACCAGAAAGAAGGAAAAATGAGATGAGCTGGTTTAGACTGGGTAATCTTGCAATCAGTTCTCTGACTACAACAATCCTTTTCGGCGTTATGGTTGGATACATGCTGTCAGTAAAAAATAAATCCACTGATGCCTGGTTTCTTACCGGGTATATTGCCTCATTGTTTATCCTGATGTTGTCTTATACAGTTCGATATTCTGTATTTTCACCGGTTGCTGTTGCAACAGGTCAGGTTTCCAATCTGATTGTATTTGGTGTAATCTGCCTTATACAATTTGCCTACTATTATGGCGGCAACTTTCACCCCAGGGAATCAAGAATCGTTTTTATAATCTACCTGATACTGTCCATTATTATTTGGGGGTCACTATTTATTGGAGATCGTTTTACGGCGGTATATGATTTTCAAGCCCAGTATTTCACATTTGAGTATGGACCCAGAATAAGTATTGTAACTCTGGGAGGCTATCTATGGGCTTTTGTAGTACTTCTTCGGAAGAGAGTAATGTTTTCCAGACAGTATATTTCGGAAGCAGACCCGCAGCTTAGGAAAAAGAGTGTAATTCTTTCCCTTCTGCGGTCGGACGGACGAAAAGCCAGATCTGCAGGAAGTTTTGCTTTGCTTACCCTCATTACCAGTTCTATTGCCTTGTCATATCTTCTCTTTCAATCCGGTGTCCTATCCCGAAATGCTTACACTATCGTCTTTAATACCAGTTCTATGATAGTCTGCTTTGCTATTTTTATTATTTATATTAACAACGCACCTCATCCCACCAGTTTTCTGATTAAGCTTGTTGGTATTCCTCTTGCAGCAATTATGGTGACTATTGGTTTTATAACCAGTGCGCTTTTACCCCTTGTTGAGGACACTCTGGCCGATCAGTACCGGAGAAAAGTAGAACTGATTAGGATTGCTCTTGTGAGCAGTAATTATAGTAGACTTCCTGAGGATGCTGTCTATGTTTTACCCGTTTCTGTAGGACCGGCAATACTTCAGTATATGAATCCATCATTAACATCCAGTCGTCTTCTGGAAAAGCTTTCAGATGATGGAGAATCGTTAATGTTCAGTGATGATGATAGTCCCGACCCTGAGTTTTTTTATCTGAATTTAAGAGATCAATCGGGTTTTATCATTCAATATTCTTTAACTCAAAATGGGGTCTCTTATTGGGTTGGCTTCAGTTATGCTTCTCTGCGTTTGTCTGTACACCTTTTCTGGATGAAGTTTGTTCCTGTAGTCTTTGGAATCACTGTTTTTGTACTGCTTGTCTTCCCTGTGATTTTAAAAAAGGGCGTACTGAAACCCCTGAACCGTCTGCTGGAAGCGGTCCTTCAGGTTGAAGGTGGAAATTATCAATTGGCTCTGGCTGTTACTACCGAAGATGAAGTGGGCCCCCTTGCTCATGGCTATAACCGTATGGTACAGGCTCTTCGAAACGCCGAGGGCAACTTCAAGGCTCTGGCCGAGAATGCCAATGATGC
>CBDVAD010000589.1:0-2113 GCA_965371875.1 uncultured bacterium | reverse complement strand
ATCCAGACCCCATCTTTTTACTAAAACTGAATTATCATCAAAAACATAATTACGTTTTGGATGGGCGGTGACCTGACTATTAATTGCTGCTTTAATCAAGATATTGGGGATCCATGTTGCCTTTAGATTAACAATAAGAAGAATTTGAAACTGACTAAAATCGAGATCTCTTTCAAAGGCTTCGAGAGTAGGCATAAAGATCTCACCTTTACCTCTTTCATCAGGATCAAAATATACCAGCATTGTTATCTTTCCCTGTAACATTGATGAATCCCATCTATCACCGTTGGCATAGCTGCCGTCGTCACCTTCAAGAGTAATGAGGGGAAGAATTCTTGTTGTTGAGGCAGTAGATTCTTCAGCAAAAAAAATAAAGGGTACAAAAATAAGTCCTATAAAAGCAACAAAGTATCTCAATCTAAACCCCTTATAAATTTTATTAGACGAAATAAAAGAATATCAGGAACCAAGTATAGCATAAAAGGAGTTGAGTATAACATCTATACTACTTCACACCACTTTTCTCCTATGATAAAAAGGGTACTACACAATCACTTATATATTTTATTAAAAGCAGAGGTTTTTAATGACCTCTGCTTTTTTTTTGTATATATTAACCGGGTAGGGACGGGTTAAAACCCGTCCCTACCATATTTTATATTGTATGGAGACTATCGATGAATAAAAGCCTTGGGACAAATCTTATTGCCCTCCTTGTTATACTTGCAGGATACCTATCCCCCTGGTTTAGTGAACAAATACTCTCAGTTGGTTTTTTTTCTCTTTCGGGGGCAATAACAAACTGGCTGGCAATACATATGCTGTTCGAAAAAGTACCGTTTCTCTATGGTTCAGGGGTAGTTCCTCTTCACTTTAAGGAATTCAAAGAGGGTATTCGCCATCTTATAATGACAGAGTTTTTTACAAGGGAAAATCTGGAAAATTTCTTTGCCGAATCTTCCAATGCTATGATTCCGGATATCAATATGGACAAAGCTATAAACAGTGTTGATTACAACCGTATCTTCGACAGCCTTACAGCAGTTATTATGGAATCCCAGTTTGGAGGGATGCTTGGAATGTTCGGAGGTGCCGGCGCCCTGAATAGTTTCCGTGACCCATTCATAGAAAAAATCAAGGATTTTGTAAAATCAGAAACAGAAGCACCTGCATTTAAAGAAGCCATTGCCGATTCTCTGGAAACAGGAAGTCTGACAGAGAAAGTAGAAATCCAGGTAGAGGGAATTGTTACCAAAAGACTGGAGGAGCTGACTCCTGAAATGGTAAAAAAGATTATTCAGGATATGATCAAGAAGCATCTGGGATGGCTTGTCATATGGGGAGGTGTATTTGGCGGAGTAATTGGTCTTGCAATGAGTTTTGCCAGGATGATCTAAAGTGAATGAGTGCAGGCTTTGTGCAAATCCGGAAACAGAACAATGGATCGATAACAAGGGTAAAACCTACCACTACTGCTCAAAATGCGGGATCATACAACTGGATCCAACTCATTTCCTCTCCTCTGCTGAGGAGCAGGAACGCTACCTTAGACACAACAATACCCCTGAAAACAAGGGATACATTACATATCTTACTAATTTCATAGATACAGCTGTTATCCCCTACGTAAAACCAGAAGGGGAAATACTTGATTTCGGCAGTGGGCCGGTGCCTGTCCTTTCTGATATCCTGACATCCCGGGGATTTTCTACACAATCATATGATCCCTTTTTTAACAATATTACCGATTGGGAAACCAGATCATTTGACGCAATAGTGGCTGTAGAAGTATTTGAACATCTGCATCATCCGGCAAAAGTAATTCCCCGAATTCAGAAAGCTTTAAAACCGGAAGGAAATCTGATCCTCCGAACTCTTCTCCATGAAGAAAACTATAAATCATTCATAAAATGGTGGTATAGAGAGGATAAAACACATGTAACCTTCTACTCAGAAAAGACAATAGAGTACATATGTTCACGATGGAATTTTGTACTTACACAAATAGAAGGTAATTGCGAAATAATTCTCAGGAAAAAATGATTTTTCAGTCAAGTAGGGGCGACCGGCCGGTGGCCCCGACTTGAAAAAAAAAACAAAATAGTGACATTTT
>CBDVAD010000588.1:0-2126 GCA_965371875.1 uncultured bacterium | reverse complement strand
ACGTCTGCACTTCTACTTACAGGCGACCTTGTAGCTCAGTTTGGAATCATCCAGAGTTTTGAGAAAAAAGTAAAAGATACTCTAAATCTTGATCTTTTTTCCATTAGGACACAGATGATCCAAAATATTCTGATCGACAGATTTGTTGATACCGGAACTACCAGTGATCAAATATATCTGGATAGTTTTGGAAGTTATCTGGATAATACCTCTTTATACTTGGGAAAGTACTTTGGAGATGATATATTCTTACAGGCAGTAGTGCAGATCAGTACTCAGGCAATTCTTGAAGATGGTCAGCTAAATGCCACAAATGAGTTATTTGTAGAGTCATCGGTAAGTTTTGAGTGGCAAACCCCTTTATTTTTATTGGGAATTACAGTAAAACCAGACTTTGATGACCCTCTATCAAGTGTTCAAAATACGAGTCTCGATTTATCATGGGGCTATTCTTATTAAAAGGAGATCTTATGCGTAAGATATTACTGCTTCTATTGCTTTTCTTCAGCATTCTTGGATTACTGTCTGCTCAAACCTCTGAGGCAGCAACAGGGTCGTGGTATATGGGAAAACCAATCGAGGCGATAAAATTTGAAGGATTAAATCATGTAAATCTTTCTGACCTGGAAGGAATCACATCACAATTCATCGGTGTACCATATTCACCTGGTGTATACAAGGATTTACAAAGTAAGCTGTTTGCTCTTGATTTTTTCAAAAAATTCAGTGCAGAAGCTGAGCCTGCAAATTCAGAAAAAAATGCTGTTATAGTTATATTTACAGTAGAAGAACGACCTCTTGTTGATGAACTAATTATATCAGGAAATAAAAAGATCAGAAAAAGTGATATACTCGATGCTATACTGCTTAAGAATGATGATATTTTCAGTACAACAAAGATTAAATATGATAAAGACACAATTTTAGAACTCTATTATAGTAAAGGGTATCCTGATGTCTCGGTAGAAACGGATGTTATAGAAAAAGATGATTCTACAGTAAAAGTTACTTTTACTGTTGTAGAAGGAAGTCAAACCAGACTCCGGGAAATATTATTTTCCGGGAATAAAGTATTTTCCGATTCGACTCTTAAGGATCAACTTTCTCTTAAAGTACAATCACTATTAAGTAGTGGTGTTTTTCAGGAAAATAAACTGGAAGTAGATAAGTTTGCTCTTGAAACATATTATCGAAATCGTGGATACATAGATGCAAAAGTTGTAGAGGTAAAACGGGAAACTGTTGAGTCAGAGAATGGAAGAAATTATCTGGCACTTACCTTTTATTTTGATGAAGGAGAGGAGTGGACATTTGGTGAAATAAATATTAATGGGAATTTACTTTTTAGTGACGAAGATCTTCTTTCAATAATTAATCATAAACCTGGTGATTTAATAAACAAGAGCAGGTTTGAGATGGATTTTGCCAGACTTTCAGATCTCTACTACAATGATGGCTATATCTATAATGATATCCAATTGACTGAAGAGAGAAATGACCAGAATAATTCAATATCATATACACTTAATATTATTGAAAAAGGCCGGGCACATATCGAAAATATTATAGTTAAGGGCAATGTAAAAACTCTGGACTATGTTCTATATCGAGAGATACCCCTGATTGAGGGTGATATTTTCAGTAAGGATAAGGTTATAGAGGGTATACAAAATCTATACAATACAGGGCTTTTTTCCACAGTTGCTCCTGAGACACCATATGGCAGTGCTGAGGGGCTTATGGATCTTGTTATAAATGTAGAAGAGGGAAAGAATACTGATATTCAGTTTGGTGTTACGTTTACAGGGGCGGCAGGAGAGTATCCAATTGCCGGTTTTCTTAAATGGAATGAGAATAATTTCAGGGGCAGAGGACAAACCCTTAGTATTGGAACTGAATTATCTCCTTCTAAACAGAGTTTGACACTGGGATTTAATGAAAAGTGGATTATGGACAGACGTTGGTCTGCGGGTGCAAATATTTCAATTACCAATCAGACTTTCACCAATATTAATCAGGATATTTTAGGAGTTAGATTTACTGAAGATGAGTATGATGAAGGAATTGCTGCGCCGGATCCATATAATAGCTGGGCTGAATGGGAAGCTGCTCAGGAAAATGGTGAA
>CBDVAD010000587.1:0-2127 GCA_965371875.1 uncultured bacterium | reverse complement strand
TAGTTTAAGCAGCTGATCCTCCAGCCATTCTGCCATAACGTCCATTCTTTTTCTGAACATGCTTGGCAGATGAATAGGAAAACCCAAATTTTTTACTGCAGGTTCTTTTAGTACCTGAGTACAGTTGTAAATATATAGATATTGTCCGGAAGTAAAAAAAAGAACTTCATTTCTGGTACCGCCTTTTCTCATGACCGGGATTATAAAGAACCAGATACTCTTTATATTTGTAGATTGATAACTTAGAATTTCATCCCCAACAACAATTTTCTGCTCCGACACAGTTCCTTTAAAGTTTGCCTCATCAACATACTGGAAATAGTTGATTTCTTCAGGGAGTGTATCTGCGGTAAAAGAAAAAACATCGATTCGCTTACCCTTTTTATTGGATATATAGCTCTCTTCAAAAAGTACAATATCTTTATCTCTGGTTGAGCTATGGTAGGTATAGCCAACCTGCGTTTCTGGATTACCCAGTATGTTGACAATATCTGTAAAAAGGATTCTACGCTTTTCTGCAGTATTTTCAGTAAATATTTCCGGTAGCTTTATCCGATATAATCGCTGAACTGTAACTTCAGGTTTATATGAAAGAAATCTTTCCCTAAGGATCTCAGCTCCGTGGAGATCAGGGAGAAGAGTTAATTCCGGACTGCTCTCCTCTTCCCAATAAACTGTATCAGATAGAGGATATTCCTCATCCGTTCGATTAAAAAGATTTTCGAATGATTCAGCGGCCAGATTAGAATATAATAATAAAAGTATTATAATAATAAATATTTGTTTCATAAAATCAAACATAACACAAAAACATTCAGTTTAAAATCATCAATCTTCATGCTTATACTCTTCCAACACCTTCATAAGTAAACCCATTTTCTTTAACAAGTTGAGAATCCAGAAGATTCCGGGTATCCAGGATGATGCTTCCTTTCATTAGTTTTTTTACCTTTTCAAGGTTTAGATTTCGATATTCATTCCACTCAGTAACCAGAACCAGAGCATCAGCACCTTTGACTGCATCGAATTCAGAATGACAGTATTGTATTTGAGGATAAATCTTTGAAAAATTATCCATTGCCTGAGGATCATGGGCCTGTATTCTTGCCTCTTTTTTAAGAATCCCTTCTACCAGATTAAAAGCCGGAGTATCTCTTATATCATCTGTTTCCGCTTTAAAGGCAAGACCAAGGACTGCAATTGTTTTACCGGAGAAGTCACCAACTAATTTTTCCAGTTTTAACAGCATACGATCCTTCTGTTTATCGTTTGCCTCTATTACAGAACGAATAAGGCTCATATCTATACCATATTTATCACCCGTTTGAACAACAGCCATTGTATCTTTAGGAAAACAGCTGCCTCCATAACCAGGGCCGGGATGGAGAAATTTGGGGCTTATCCGACCGTCCATACCCATAGTTTTTGCAATAGCATGAATATCTGCACCAACCGTTTCTGCAAGATTTGCCATCTGATTAATGAAAGTTATTTTTGTGGCAAGAAAAGCATTGGAAGCGTACTTTATCAATTCAGCTGTTTCCAGGCTGCACCATACAAATGGAACAGAAATAAGATTAAGTGCCCGATAAACTTCAAACATTACATCTTTAGATCTCTCAGACTCATACCCTATTACAGTTCTGTCAGGATGAAAAAAGTCCTGTGTCGCTTTCCCTTCCCTAAGGAATTCCGGATTGGAAATTACATCAAAGTCCTTCCCGGGAGCAAAATCATTCAGCTTTTCTTTTATCCATCTGTTTGTTCCTACCGGAACCGTAGACTTAGTAACAATTACCTTATAAGTATTCAAATTCTCTGCAATAGATTTAACTACGCTTTCAACAAACGAAAGATCAGCTTCCCCGTTATCTTTGGGAGGTGTTCCAACAGCAATAAAAATTACCTCAGAATTCTGAATAGATTTCCCAATATCAATCGAGAATTTAAGCCTTCCGGATTCTAAATTCCGTTTTAAATAACGCTCAACACCAGGTTCATAGATCGGGGAGACACCGTTATTAAGCATTTCTACTTTTTTTTCATCGATATCCACACCAATTATTTCATTACCAAAGTCGGAAAGCCCTACTGAGGCTATTAAACCAACATAGCCTGTTCCAATTA
>CBDVAD010000586.1:0-2132 GCA_965371875.1 uncultured bacterium | reverse complement strand
CATGACAGAGCCCCTCTTAAAAAGAAACTATTTGGTGATGGCAGTTTTCAGGGTTTTGATTTTATTGTCCGCTATTAGTGTCCTCTTTATCATACTGCACAGTAATTTCCTTTTTTTTCACTTCCTGGCAGAAAATTTCACTGTTCTTACCGCTTTTCTCATATTTGCTGTTTCCTGGTCGGGTAGAGATATAATTGAAAACAAGCCGAGTATAATTCTGGGAATTGCATATTTCTTTGTTGCGTTTCTGGACAGTGCTCACACCATAACCTACAGTGGAATGGGGGTTTTCAACCTGAATAGTGCTGACTATCCTACCCAGCTATGGATCTCGGCCCGCTATATTGAGGCGATATCAATTCTGCTTGCATCCTTCGGACCTAAAAAGATCTATCCTGGATTGACATTTTTTGTCTATCTGCTGCTGACTTTCCTTATCTTTTTCTCTATCTTCAAGTGGCATATTTTCCCCTCCTGCTATATAGATGGAACTGGCCTGACAAATTTCAAGATAATAAGTGAATATGTTATCATCGGGATTCTGTTGTTTTCCCTTATATTTTATTTACGTAATCTAAAGCTATTCCCCCCCCAAGTTTATATTCTTTATTGCAATATCTATTATAACTACCATTCTCTCAGAGTTTTGTTTTACCCTGTATATAGGCGTATACGATTTTGTAAACGGTCTGGGGCATATTCTAAAAATGGTCTCATTCTATTTTATTTTTAAAGCAGTCATCGTAGCAGGTATTCAAACCCCACGGCAGCTTGTGTTCCGAAAACTGAATAGTGAACAGGAAAAAACCAGGCACAGGTTGAGGCAATCTGAAAACCTGTATCAGATCCTCCTATGATAGCTCCCCCGGAAGCTGAACTTCTAAAACTTCTGGAATTGGAAAAGACAGGGAATATTACCGGCATAAAGGACTTGATCGCTAATATTGAGAAAGAGGGCAAGCGATACCTTCCATTTGTGGGGAAAATAAGACAATTCGCTGAAATGTTTCAAACCCAGGAAATTGTTGGGTTTATAAATAGTTTTCTTGCCGGAGATAGGGAATGAGCGATTATCCGGAAATAGATGACAGTCTGATTCTTGCTGTAGATGATAATCCGAACAACCTGGATCTTCTGATTAATGTTCTTGGGAGTTATGGCTCTGATGTCAGGATAGCTACAAGTGGAGAGCAGCTATTTGAACGCCTGAAGAATATAAGACCCGATCTTATTCTGCTGGATGTGATGATGCCCGGAATTGACGGCTTTGAGGTCTGCCGACTACTGAGAAAAAGGGAAGATACAAAAGATATTCCTGTAATCTTTATGACAGCCCTTTCAGATATTACAAACGAATCAAAGGGTTTTGAATCAGGGGGAATGGATTATATAACCAAACCCATTAAGCTGGGAAAAGCACTTCCGAGGATAAATACTCAATTAACAATACAAAGACAAAAAAAAGCGCTGCTCAAATTAAATGCAGAAAGAGAAAAGTTTCTTTCTATAATTGCCCACGACTTGAGGGGACCCCTTCTTGGCATTCAGGCTCATGAACATTTTATAGAAAAAAATATAAGCGCAATGTCTGAACCTGAACTTGAGGATAGTTTTACCGAATTAAGCGAAGCTACCGGGAATATTATTAAACTTCTTGATAATTTACTCGATTGGATCCTCTTCCAGCAGGGGCTGATCAAAT
This sequence comes from uncultured bacterium, assembly GCA_965371875.1. Classification (GTDB taxonomy): domain Bacteria; phylum Spirochaetota; class Spirochaetia; order B11-G9; family B11-G9; genus JAJRQE01. The sequence goes on along the minus strand of CBDVAD010000586.1, from coordinate 430 downwards.
ACAAACCGGAAAGAACTGATCTGTTAAAAATTATTGACGAGACTATCAGTCTCTTAAAGCCGAGTGCGGACCAGAAGGATATTCTTATTATAAACAACACTCAATGTAGTAACATATCTGTATATTCTGACCTGGAAATGGCTCTGGTGATTTTTCGGAATTTATTGAATAATGCAATCAAGTTTTCAAATTCAGGAGCCAAAATCACTATCGAATGCCAGATTGTTGATACGGATTTTATCGAAATTTCTATCGCAGATTCCGGATTAGGAATACCTGAAAGTTTGCAGACCCAACTGTTTCATATAGATCAGTATTTCTCCAGAAAAGGCACAGCAGGTGAAAGTGGTACTGGTATGGGCTTACTCCTCTGCAAAGACCTTGTAGAAAAGAATGGCGGTAGAATATGGTTCAAGAGTGAAGATAACAA
>CBDVAD010000585.1:0-2132 GCA_965371875.1 uncultured bacterium | reverse complement strand
CAAAAATGTATTTTCAAACAGTTAAAATATATGTTGAATTATTTAGGCTGGTCGGGACTTCGTCCCTGCTCGCCTATGCATCCATAGGAGGAATAAAATGAAGAAAATTTTAACCCTGGGCATAGCTGCTCTTGTGTTGATTGTAATGTCGAGTTGTCAGTTTAATCTCTTTGCAGCTTTTGACAAAATTGATATACCCAGTGCAGCAGAGCTAAGTGATATGGCCACTACGGATCCGGAAGGACTTGTAGATGATGTACAGGAGTATGTAGATAGCGATTCTATTACAGAGGATAATGCAGATGATATTGCAGATGCATTAGCCGATGTTTACGATAATGCTGCTGTTAAACCTGCCGGTATGACTGATGCTGAATGGGAAGAGGTTCAGCAGCGAGCGGCGGTTTTAGCCGGTGAGATAATAATTGATAATGATCCTGATACCAAATATGTCGTAGACAATATCATTTCATCTGTAACAGATGCATTGGAATCAGGTACTTCAGACCCTGAAGCCATTATTATTGGAATTTTCCCTCCTGGTATGACCTTCTCTGAGTTTTCGGCAATATTACAAAATCTAAATGATGCAGCAGCTGCCTATGAAGATTTTGCGGCAACAATAGATCCTGGTACGGCTGACTGGATGAGCAGTGCTGAAGCAGGAGATATGGTGCAGTATGCTGTTGTAGCAATTATAGTTTCTGATTTGGCTGCAGCAACTACTCCTCAAGACTTATTTGATTTTATTGATGATCCGGCTGTGACTACAATTCCTGGATATAATAGTGGTGCTGATGATCCTTTTAATAATAGTAGTGAACTTACAGCTCTGCTCGATTTTGCCGGTTTGGCGCTTTAGGAGGTAACAAATGAAAAAACTAACACTAATACTTCTTATAGCATTTATATTTACCGGCCTCTCTTTTGGTCTTGATCTTTTGGATGATCCAATTTTCTCACCAGTACTGCCGGATGTTATTGGCCGGGGTAATGCAGTTACTGCTACAGCCCACGGATACGGAGCGCTTTTTACCAATCCTGCAGGATTTTCGAAAGCTGATGGTTCCTTTACTCTTCTGTCAGCCAGTATTAATCCATACTTTGCTCCCAATGCGGAAAATATCGAAAATTTCAAGTTGGCAATTGATGATCAGACAGCAGCCATAGATCTGTTAAGTGATCTGATTGTAACCAATGGTATAGGTGCCAATGCCAATACAGGTATTGCTATTGTCGGCAAGGGGCTTGGTCTGGCAGTCGTAGTGGATGTTGATTCATATGGACGTGGAAAAACTGCCCTTGGTACTGAAGTTGATGCAGTAGGTACAGCAGCGGCAATTGCAGGTCTTTCCTTTAATCCGCAGCTTGGACCTTTTTCTATCCATGTTGGTGGTGATCTCCGGCTTATGTATAGAATGAAAATGGACAATATCAGTGTGCTGGATCTTATAAGCCTTTCAGATGGAACAGGTACTCCTGATGTTAACGTTCTTACAGGTGGTGGGCTTGCAATCGATTTAGGCACAATTGTGGATGTTGGTTCATGGTCCTTTGGTATGTCGGTCCGTGACATCGGAGGTACGAAATTCTACTATGAATATGAGAATCTGGATACTGGAGTTGTAGGTAATGTTGAAGATGATTTCGGTGTAGAGTATAAGATCCCAATGGCTGTAAGCACAGGTATAGGATACCATCCCAATCTGGGAGCTCTTAAATTGATTATGGACCCAACTTTTAATTTTGAGTATCAGCATATATTCTATGCTGATGAAGACAATACACCCTCCTTCTGGACAGGCGTTCACGCAGGAACCGAAATCAGAATATTAAGGTTTATGAAGGTTCGGGCCGGAATAAACCAGGGCTATATAACTGCAGGAATCGGCGCAAAACTCCTCTTTTTGGATGTTAATATGGCATACTTTACAAGAGAAATGGGCGAATACGCCGGTGTTGATCCAAACAGCGGTTTGTCTCTGGAAGTTGCAATTAGATTCTAATAGTTAATATTTTGTATAATCGGGCTGCTTTCCATGGAGAGCAGCCTTTTTTCTTTCTATTGAAGCAAAAATAGAAAACCCCCAGTACTGGAGAATATAGATTCTGAAAATATTTGAGCAGATCTT
>CBDVAD010000584.1:0-2138 GCA_965371875.1 uncultured bacterium | reverse complement strand
AAAGGCGAGTTCGCTAAAGAACATCCTGAAGTTGTTGAGCTTCTTATGGAAGAACTTAAAATTGCAGTTGATTATATAAATGAAAATCCTAAGGATACTGCAAATCAGTCCTATGACCTGATGGGTGGAAGTGTAGAAGGTTTAGAGCTTTTTCTTGAGCGTGTTACATACAAACATGAGCAGAGCACGGATGTTATTGAGCCTATTATAGAATATCTGAAGGTTCTTGGTGATTCCAAAGCATTCTCCTATGTGGGTGATAATGAAGAAGTAAGAGGTATGTTCGGGATTTGAGGTAAATATTAAGATACTTGACTGTAGGGGCTTAGCTGTCTATCTTTAACAATAGTAAAATACTCATTTATGAGGCTGAAGGTAAGGCTGATATATGTCTATTGAAATTAGCCTCCATTCAGTGGGATTGATTTTAGAGAAAATCTGAATTTCGAGGTGGCAGCGATGGAGATTAGTTATTCAGGTCCTGTATGTGAATTTGAGAAAGCAGGCCCCTGCGGTATTGTTATATTTGGAGCGTCAGGAGATCTTACAAAGAGAAAGCTTCTTCCTGCCTTGTTTGAACTCTACAGTCGAAGCAGGATTCCCGCCAATTTTTTCGTAACCGGAGTTGCCAGATCAACCATGACAAATGAATCTTTTAGAGAACTGGTTGCCTCTGCAATTGAGAGTGAATCTGTAAAATCCTCAGAGCGTAAAAAATTGGAATTTCTGGAACGCTGTTATTACATTTCCGGACAGTATGATGATTCTGAAACATATAAAGATCTTGAACAGATAAATAAAGAACTCTCCGGTAAGTTTAAAACAAATGGGAATATTATATTCAATATTGCAACACCTCCAACTCTCTATGGTACTATTGTAAAAAAACTGTCCAAATCAGGATTAGTTGGAAAGGGGCAGAACAGTGAACCTTTTCAGAGAGTAATAGTCGAGAAACCTTTTGGCAGGGACCTTGATTCTGCTATTGCACTTAATAAAGAGCTTTTATCATACCTTGATGATGAACAGATCTATAGAATAGATCACTATCTTGGAAAAGATACAGTCCAGAATATACTCGCATTTCGTTTTGCCAATCTTATTTTTGAGAATGTATGGAATAGAAATTTTATAGACCATGTTCAGATTACAGTTTCTGAAGAGCTTGGTGTTGGTCATAGAGCAGGGTATTTTGACAATTCAGGTCTTGTACGGGATATGCTTCAAAACCATATGCTGCAGCTTCTTGCTCTTGTTGCAATGGAGCCTCCTTCTAAATTCGATGCTGATCTGATTCGTGATGAAAAAGTAAAAGTAATGAAGGCTATACGTCCATTCAAGGATATCTCGTCACCCTCAACCATTATAAGGGGACAGTACAAAGAAGGTGTTATTAATGGAGAAAATGTGAAGGCATACCGGGATGAGGATGGTGTCACTCCTAATTCATCTACCGAAACCTTTGTATCAACCCGATTATTTATTGATAATGTACGATGGGAGGGAGTTCCTTTCTATATGAGAGCAGGAAAAGCTCTTAAAGAGAAGAAAACACAAATTGTTATAGTATTTAAGGAAGTTCCTCACAGTATGTTTGTGAAGGATATCAAGGAGAATCCTTTGGAACCAAATGTTCTTATCTTTGGAATTCAGCCGGAGCAGGGTGTTTTTCTTAAATATCAGGCTAAGGCCCCTGGTTCCAAGATGTGTCTTTATCCTTTGGATATGGATTTTAACTATGCTGATGTATATGGAAGTGAGCTGTCAGATGACTACGAGACCCTCCTGTTGGACTGCATGATTGGTGACCAGACTCTCTTTTGGAGTAAAAAAGGTGTAGAGGTGTCCTGGAATCTTATTACCCCAATATTGAAAGAATGGGATAAATCCAGTTTTGATGATCCAAAAATAAAGCTGTTTTTTTATGAGGCCGGGTCCTGGGGTCCGGGAGAAGCTGATGAATTTATAAAAAATGACGGCAGAAAGTGGATTGTAAAGTGAGAATATTGGAACTAAGTAAAGGGATAACCAGAATAAATGGATACAAGAAAATTTAGTAATAAAGAACAGATGAGTCGTGCAGCAGCAGTCTATACACAGGATCTCATCAACCATAATACAGCACTTGGGAAATTTTT
>CBDVAD010000583.1:0-2155 GCA_965371875.1 uncultured bacterium | reverse complement strand
GTACTTGCATTGACCAGACAGAATCTGTCTGTTTTTGTAAAATCTGATTCTAACTGGAAGAGCACAATAAGAAACGGTGCATATATTGCAGCAGACTGCGATGGTGAACTGGATGTGGTAGTTGTTGCTACAGGATCTGAAGTTAACCTTGCACTGGAGGCAGCAGAGGCCTCGGATAAGAATGTACGGGTAATATCAATGATTTCCCTGGAAACCTTTCAGAAACAGGATCAGGCTTTCAAAAATAAGTTAATTCCGGAAGGTACCAAAACTGTTGTAGTTGAAGCTGGAGTCAGATCCGGATGGGAAGGTATAGCGACATCATCAGAAACCCTGCTCACTATAGATACATTTGGAATATCTGCACCGGCAGGTGAACTGGTTAAACATTTTGGTTTTACAGTCGAAAATCTGGTGCAAATAATAGGTTAAACATATCACCGTCGTAGAGACGCACGGCCGTGCGTCTTTACGACGTTATATCCGTGGAGACCGATATGAAAAAAAAATCAGGCTTCCTGATCACAGCTATCGTAGTCGCATTATTTTTAAATTCATGTATCAGCACCTCAGACCTTCCTGTTTCTATCGAAAAAGAATCACCCCAAAAGATATCAGCCAGCAAATCTGATTACTTAACAATAAATACTCCTTATACATTGGAATCTCTTCTTGTACCTGTAATTCAGATGAATGATTTTATGATGAGTATAGATTATTTTGATCAATTTCTTGAATATAATGATTATATATTTCCTGATTATCTTTTCCGGATTTTAGGAATGGAAACCACAAAGTACATACCTGGAGAAGGAACTGTTTTTTATGGTAAACCTGAGAATGGTTCTCTCTCATTTGCTTATGAGAAAGCTCTTCTTTCGAGAGATGATTCAGGAAACAGCTGGTGGCAATTTCGTATAGAACTTAATGGCAATGAACTTTTTTTGGAGGTTCTATCCAATAAATATGATATACCTCAAAAAATCAGATCTATAGACCTGGAAACTGGTTTTAGATTTGAGATAATACCTGATATAGCATTTGATTTTGAAAATGCCATAAACGAAGTTCCTTCAGAACAGCTGGCAGCCAGTGTAGAGGGTAAAATTGAGCAGAATATATCAGAAGGTTTGTCCTATATTTTTACCAGTCCTGATATTATTGGAGAAGAAATTGTAGAAACTCCAGCAGGAAAGTTTATGACAGTTCTTGTAAGAGACTTCCGTTCAGAGACTATGTGGGTTGATTACTGGTTGTCTCCTGATGTTCCCGGTGGTATTGTAAGGACTTCATTTACTGATAATAATGGAGCTGAAACTTCTGTTTCCGAGTTGCTTGAAATACGGGGTTCTGTAAAGCATATAATTAGTGAAGATGATCTTATATTCCTGGATACTCAGTCATATGAGGATATTTCAGGTAGTATGGAACCAGGTTTTTCTGAGGGAAGCTCTGAATCACCAATACAGATATATCCTGATGAGATTCATTATGGTTCAGTCGGGGATGGGGAAATTAGTTATTATAAGTTCTATATAGATCGCAGGTCAGATCTGTTTATTGAAGTGGATGGTCTGGAGGGAGAAGCTGAGCTTCTCTATTATGGGACTGACGGCGAATATTATGATTGGTTTGTAAGCAGCCAGGGTTCCTCTCTTAACATCGAAGACTATATGGTCAGTGATGGAGAAACAGTGTATTTCTCTGTAAATGATATTACTGATGAATACTCAGTTGGAGAACACTTCAGTATTAACATTTATCAGAGTTATATTCTGGATACCATAGGTATTATGATGGAAGGTGATATTTATAATAATGCTGAAGAATTAGCTTCAGGTAAAAAATACTCCCTTTCTGCTGGTTCTGAAGGACTTGATTACTATAAAACTACAGTTAAGAAAGGTTCCACACTACGGATTAGTGTACTTAATGAACCTGATTTTGGAAGTTTAATATGGTTTGATACAAAAAATGGAAGTTATTCCGGTATGTACAGTGAATGGGGCTCAGGTTATAAAACTATAACCATAGAGGGTCTGAAGCCTGGAACAGAGTGCTATTACTACTTTTCCTCAGATACAGATCTGCTTGATCCTCGTCAGAAACTGGAATTGGAGATAATGGAGAGGTAAACATCATATCATCACATGGA
>CBDVAD010000582.1:0-2175 GCA_965371875.1 uncultured bacterium | reverse complement strand
CTTCGGCAGCTCCTGCTCCAACCAGAGTATGAAGCTCATCTATAAACAGAATAATTTCTCCATCAGATTCGGCAATCTCATGAATAACTGCTTTAAGCCTTTCTTCAAATTCACCTCTAAACTTTGCTCCGGCAATTAATGAACCAAGATCCAAAGAGAGCAGTCTCTTCTCCTTTAATGACTCGGGAACATCCCCGGATACAATACGCCTGGCAAGACCTTCTGCAATTGCTGTCTTGCCAACCCCCGGTTCTCCTATAAGTACGGGATTATTCTTTGTACGTCTTGAGAGAACCTGTATAACACGGCGGATCTCATCGTCTCTGCCAATAACAGGGTCAAGTTTATCTCTTCTTGCAAGAACAATAAGATCATTACAATATTTATCCAGAACCTGATACTTTATTTCCGGGTTATCATCAGTTACCCGCTGATTACCACGAATAGACTGGAGAACTTTTAGAACATTATCTCTGGTAATACCGGAATCCCTAAGGACCTGTCCTGTACTATCATCAGAATCAAGAATAGTCAAAAAAACATGTTCTGCACTGACAAAATCATCCTTAAGATTAGCAGCTTCTGTTTCTGCTTTGTGGAGAACATTCGAAAGAGTTGGAGCAAGGCTAACCTGGGCAGCAGAACCATAGACTCTGGATTTTGATTTTAAACTGTCCTCGAGGACCACCCCAAGGCCCCTCCTATCAACTCCAAGACGGTCTAACAAAGGGGGAATAACACCATCCTGCTGATCCAATAGAGCATAGAGCATGTGTATTACATCTATGGAGTTATGATTGTACTTATGTGCAATGGAACTGGCGTCCTGAATTGCTTCCTGCACTTTTACTGTCATTTTATCGTAACGCATCTGTTATCCTTGATAATTCAGGTTCTTTAGGCTGAAGGCTATCAGGTTGATAGGTTTTACCTTGCAGTTTATTATACCTATATAGTTATTATTGTCTTTATAAATAGTCTTAGATATACTAGAAGATACCAAGACATTAAGATACGGTCAAACATAAACCAGTACAAAGGGAATATTAGATGGCAAATAGCTCACAGGAAAAAGTTATATACTTTCATGGCTTCGAAAGAGATGACGTTTTTAAAATAATCAAGGCAATTAAAGCATCTGTCAGTAATCCGGGAGAAATTGCTTTCTCTACATCCACACCAACAAACCTGGAATGGAAGATTAAGGATATGGTTGCTGAAGTAAGGGAAGATCACGCTTTTTTTAAAGAACAGGAAAAAAAGAAAAAAGAAAATAAATGACCTTTTTATTTCTAAACATCAGCCTTGCAGTTATACCAGCTATAATACTGCTTGTTTACTTCTACAGAAAAGATAAACAAAAAAAAGAACCAGTTTCCATGATACTGAAAGTTTTTTCTGTTGGTTTTCTTTCAGTTCTACCGGCAATTGCAATCGAAATGCTGATACTGCAGTTTGTTCCTGACAGATTTTCAGTTTTCAGCATTATGATAAGAGCATTTATCGTTGCAGGCCTGGTTGAAGAAGGTATAAAACTTAAAACAGTTCTTCTTGTCGCATATCCCAATAAAAACTTTGATGAAGTTACAGATGGAATTGTTTACACAATAACAGCAAGCCTGGGGTTTGCATTATTTGAAAATATCTTCTACAGCTTTGGCCCCGCTTCTACCCTTATACTCAGGGGAGTAACAGCTATCCCTTTACATGCAATAGCATCCGGTATAATGGGTTATTATATAGGAAAATCGAAATTTGGAGATCCTGATTTAAAGTATAAAGGACTGTTTATTGCCGTCCTTATTCACGGTTTTTATGATTTTTTCCTGTTCTACGGTTCATGGCTTCCAGTACTTATCATTCCTCTTTTGATAATATCAGGTATTGCACTTTCCAGGCTGTATAAATCGGCTTTGCAGGATGATCGCTTAAACAGGAGAAGCTGAGTTTTATCTTATATTAATTGTATTGATTCTAACATTTCGTCCGGTGCCCGCAGAAACCGGCTTACATTGAAAGTTCAAATGTTTTTGACTATTTTTATTTTTAAAAATTTCTTTTGTTCTATCAGTAATAAATGTAAAATAAAATTAGTCCTATTGACTAAACCCCGTTTCTTCTGTATCTTAGGCAAATCGTCGCAGGGTAGAGCAGTTGGCAGCTCGTCGGGCTCAT
>CBDVAD010000581.1:0-2179 GCA_965371875.1 uncultured bacterium | reverse complement strand
CTGGAACATGGTAAACATGTGCTTGTTGAAAAGGCATTTACCGTAAACGCCCGGGAAGCTGAAACACTGGCTATATTAGCTGCAAAAAAGAATCTGTTTTTAATGGAAGCAATCTGGGTAAGATTCCTTCCCAGTTACAAACTTCTGAAAAAAATGCTCACTGAAGGGACCATTGGCAAAGTTAAACAGATCAATGTTTCTTTTGGAAATTTTGTTCCACCAATGTATAAGAAGCGTCTTACTGAGCCGGCGCTGGCTGGTGGAGTTACCCTTGATATGGGCATATATCCTATTAGTTTTGTATGTTTCATGCTGGGTGAACTGCCTAATGATGTAAAGTCAATGACACGCTTCAGCGATTCCGGTGTTGATGAGATTTCCGATTATCTGTTTAGATTTCCATCAGGATGTATGGCAACAATTAATACAAGCTATAACCTGGGAATGAAAAGAACTGCAATGATTTACGGATCAAAGGGATATATTGAATTTCCTGAATTTCAGTTTGGAGAGGAATTTTTTATCCATACACATGATGGAACTAACGAGATTAATTTCACAGAAGAGATTGTAGAAAAGAACCATGAAAATGGGTTTATATATCAGGTGGAAGAAGTTGTAAGGTGTATCAGTGATGGTAAAACAGAGAGTAGTATTATTCCTGTGCGGGAAACTATTGATATTATGAAGTTGATGGATGGTATGAGAGCTGAATGGGGGTTTAAGTATCCCTTTGAACAGTAAACAGTTATCAGTAAACAGTTATCAGTGAATAAATTGAAAATGAAGATTTTCTAAAAAGCAGAAAAGTTTCTCCAGTCCTGTAATTTTACAGAACTGGAGATAGTAACTAAATAAACACCTAATACTTTAGTCTAATTTCTATCTCTTTTTCCCCATCCAGTAAAAATGAGGCTTTTTCAAACTTAGGAGGTCCAAACGTATCAAACACATTGTTTGAAAAAGCATAGCCCTCTTTAGGGATTTTGAATAATCCTTTGTCCAGTTTTTCATTCATATTTTCATCATGATATATAGCGACAGCAAAGGTTCCATGTGGAAGATTCTTAAATGTATAAGATACAGTAGCCCCGGAAATCTTTACATATGCACCAAGAAAGGGTTCTTCCCCCCAGTCATCCTCTTTATCGTATAGTCCAATAGCAATCTGTCCGTCTCTTCCTTCTATTTCCTTTACAATAACTGTTAGTTCATTGTTTTTTTGATCTTCTGCATATGCAAAACCCAAAATAATCATAAAAAATGCAATGCTTAGTAAAACTCTCTTCATTTTTTTCTCCTTGTATAATTTCTTCTATCTATAATCATTTTTAATTGACCATCTTTGGTACGCCCTTGTAAAAGGACTTCTTACCATCCAAAGATTTCCAGAACATATTCGCCTGATCCATAAAAGCATCCTGTTCAATCTCCGGGTCTGCAACAGTATCCATGTACGCATCACTAATAACACCCTTCTTAACAGCATCCCGACCGGCATTAAAACATGCTTCTTCAACCCGTTCTTTTCTGTCTCTATACACCGGCTGCTGTAATAACTCTGCAGCAGGAAGGTAAAACTCTGCCATTAAATTTGTAGTAGCAAGGTGGCTGCTCATATTCCTGACAATTGCACTAATTCCATCAAAGTTCTTTTTAACCTCCGGGAATCCCCCTGCCGAAAAAATAACGAGTCCATTTTGTAAATCTTCTTCAAATCGATTTGGATGATGGGTCAGTCCATCTGTCTTAACCATATAAGGTTTCATATTGGGGAGCATTCTATCAATAAATACTTTAAGCTGGGCAGATACAGAGAAAACATAAAGGGGCGTTACATAAACTACTAAATCCGCCGCTCTCACTTTTTCTATAAGTTCCGGCATATCGTCTTTGTAAATACACACTCCAGGTGTTTTTGTCCAGCAGGTATAACAGCAGGTACAATAGTTTATTGTCGTATTTTTAAGGGTAACCATTTCAACTTCCGCACCGGCAGACTCTGCCCCTGCAATAAACTTTTTTGCCATCATAAGGCTTTTACTATACTTATCAGTTCGTGGAGATGCATTTACAACAAATATCTTTTTTATCCGCCCTGGTTCAAAAGTTTTATAGACATACTTTTCGTCAGTTACTGCTTTTTTCTGTTTTTTAATTTTTTTTGCTGGTTCGGAAG
>CBDVAD010000580.1:0-2224 GCA_965371875.1 uncultured bacterium | reverse complement strand
AAATTGTGATATCTGCAGATCCTGAAAAATCTGCCTGGGCAAACACAGGCAGCAGTATAACTGCCGCCGTAATAATTATAAGAAGTATTTTTTTCATAACTATCCTCCTACCTTATACTCTCAAGATAACCGGTTGTAAAAAACCTGTCCTGTACCCTGCTGCTGTCTATTTCAAAAATATCTACGACCACCTCTGTAACAGATGGTTTGGTATGGTTTTCCATAATATAACGGAAGGGATAATCTGTGCCGTTAACCTTTCTGTAATCATAAAATGTCATACTCTTGATATTTGCATTGCTTTCGAAATATTCGATCTTCATATATCTGTAGGTATCTTTCGTAATGTATACAATCATTTTTTCATAAGGTGCATCCGAAGTATCTGCAATCAGCTCTATTTTATAGCAGCGTTCTCCCTCAACCGTTTCTTCTTCTGTCAATCGCGGAGTATACTTCTCTAATAATCCCTGGCCTCCATCTCCCATATCTGCATAAGAGAAGTCAGTTCCACCTGCAGAATTCTTTTTTGCTGAACTACTAAGCTTGCGGGTCCTTCCGGTTGATCCAAACCGGATCCAGAGATCATCCTCAATCATCAGATTGGCTGTTCCCTTCATTCGTCTGGGAGCAATGTAGATGGAAAGAGAATATGTCTTCCCGCCCTTCTCCATAGTATAACTCTCAATTTCCTGTACAGGCTGTGCTTCCCCGGATTTGTATACTGTCATCCTGCTTGTACTGTAGACTCTGTCACCCTGAAAAGCCTCATCTGCCCTGTCTACAATTTCCTGTGCTGTCTGTGCAGCCAGGAATCCAAAGGTAAAGATTGTTAGTAGTAATGCGCTTATCAATATTTTTTTCATTTTTTACTCCATGGTTTAATATTCAAACCTAATTTCTCTGTAACAATTATCAGCACTGCAGGATGAAACAGTACTGAATATAGAAATGCTATGGCCATTGCCAGAGAAAGTACAATCCCTGTACTTCTCATTGCCCGCATAATGGAAGGTATAAAGGAAGCAAAACCAAAAACTGTAGTAAGAGTCGTCATAAGAAGAGCTGTACCCGTTCTGGCTATTACCAGATCCATTTTCCCCTTTCCCTCTCTTAGATACCTGTGATTTATGTGGACTGCATTATCGATCCCTATACCTATAAGAAGAGGCACAACAATAATATTGATAAAATCAAACTTTATCCCTGTCAGCGCCATAATCCCAAAGAGAGTCACAAATGAACTAAGAAGAGGAAGCATTGTAATAACAGCCAGTTTAATATTTTTGAAATCAGCAAGAAGAATCAAAAACACTGCAATTAGGGCAAAAATTGATGCTCGCCTGCCATCCTCCTGGGCCATTAAGTTCATCTGATCCCCCACAAGAATCATACCTGTTCCTTTATCAGTAACAGATTCCATCTGATCTGTAAAAATATCCCTGTAAGTTCCCTCCCAGGGATTCTGTGTCGGACTGATTGAGATTAGATAGGCGTCTCCATCTCTGGAGATAAGAGAATCTCTTATATTTGCAGGAAGCATATTAAGACTTATTTTGTCCGTGGAAGCCATTGTCCTTATTTTCTGATTCATCTTATCAAAAACAGCACTCTGCAGTGCTTCCATAGACTGGGAAGTGACAGCATCAGGGTTATCTTCCAAAATGGTAAAGAGTCTGTCAAAACTTGTTTCTTTTATTTTTACACCATCCTCATCTATTCCTGTTATCTCTCCAAGAGTATTAACCAGCCTGTTCATATTTCCCATATAGGCCATGTCTCCCATCTCAATCAGATTCATCTCAAGCCTGTAGAGCTCTTCAAGAAGTGATTCTACGTTGACTGCAGAAGCTGGTGGGATAGTATTCAGTTCAGAAATAAACAATTGCAGAAAGCTGCTTCTCTCCTCATATTCCTTATCACTTACATAGAAATCTGCAAGAGAGTCCACAGACTTTACTGAAGAAAGTTTATCAATTTTATCAGCCAGATCTCTTACCTCTTTTAAGTCAGAAGAAATAATAAGGAGACCATCCGGCGCCATGCCGAATTCCTTTATCATCTCATCATTGAGATGTACCGACTCCAGGCCCTTTGCCTCCATTTCAAGCAGGTTATCCTGAATGCTGACATCTCCTGCTTTTAGAGAAAATGAAATAATTAAAAGGGACATTACTATGGCGATAGTCAGAGGGGCCTTAACAAGAAGTTTTCCAATACCTGC
>CBDVAD010000579.1:0-2229 GCA_965371875.1 uncultured bacterium | reverse complement strand
GATTTTCCGGTTTTGAGAAAAGATCCTTAGGAGGAGCTTCTTCCAGAATTTTACCACCATCAAGAAAACATACCCTGTCTGCAACATCTCTTGCAAAACCCATTTCATGAGTTACAATAAGCATTGTCATTCCTTGTTTCCGCAGGTCTTTTATTACTGAAAGAACATCACCTATTAATTCAGGATCCAATGCAGCAGTAACTTCATCCAGTAAAAGGATATCAGGCTTGTTAGCCATAGCTCTTACTATTGCTACCCTCTGCTGCTGTCCACCTGAAAGCTGCTCAGGATAGGAATTTGCAAAACCGTCAAGCCCAAATAGTGAAAGAAGTTCTTTACCATGAGCTTCACTCTCCGCCTTTCCTCTTCGATGGACCTTTTTTGGTGCCAGAGTAATATTATCAATAACAGTCATATGTGGAAAAAGGTTATAGGCCTGAAAAACAATACCTATTCGCTTATATAAATCCTTCACATCAAATTCAGAATCATGAATTGATATTCCATCCAGCTTAATACTCCCTTCATTAAAGGCCACCAGATCATTTACGCAGCGTAATAGAGTCGATTTTCCGGAACCGGATGAACCAATCAGGCATACAACCTCATGATCCGCTACCTTCAGATTAACATCATCGAGTACCAGATTATCACCATAATACTTGGTCAGGTGTTCAATTTCGATTTTGTACATCTATGAAGCTCCCTGTAACCGGCGCTGACGGTCTTTTTTAGTGATATAATCTGTTAACCTGGCTAATGGAATGGTTGCAACAAGAAAGAGTGCAGCTGCAGCAATTAAAGATGAATAGTTGAAAGTTCTTGCTGTATAGATCTGTGCTTCCCGAACTGCATCACGAACACCAAGTACACTTAATAATGCAACATCTTTCTGCAGGGCTACTGCAAGATTTAATAAAGATGGAAATACATTGCGGATAGCCTGAGGAAGGATACAGTAAAAAAGTGTTTGGATCTGTGAGAGACCAAGCGCTTTTGCAGCTAAATGCTGACCTGTATGAACGGAATCAATTCCAGACCTGTAAACCTCTGCAGCATAGGCTGAGTAGCTGGAAATCATTGCCATGGCTCCCCAGAAAAGGCTGCTTTTCGGTAATCCCGGTATCTGCAATGCCGGCATACCAAAACCGAATAACAGAACCAGAAGTAATGAAGGAAGACCACGCAGCAGATCAATATAAACAATAGAAAATACTTTTAACGGAGCAAACCATGGACCATTAAGAGATCTAAAGACTGCCAGTATAAGGGCCCATATTGCAATTACAACCAGTGCAATACCCCATACAGACATATTGATGCCGAAACCATGAAGAACCTTCGGAAAAACTTCAATAATTACATCAAGGTTAAAAAACTGGTTTTTAATCCTGGGCCACTGACTGGAGCGTATAATTACAGAACGAATAACAAAGATAACAACTAAAACAGTACTTACACTAATAACAGCCGGACCAGACTTATCCCTGGCAGTTAGAGTACGCCCCGCCCGCCTGGGCGGAGCAGGACGTTTTAAAATCACTTGGAAATCACTTGAATTGATTCATCACCAATCAAATATTCCTTTGTAAGATCGGCTATTACACCATCAGCAATGATAGCTTCAAGGCCTTCGTTAATCCATCCAACAATAGGGCTGCCCTTTTCAAAGACAAGTCCATGACCAAGATCACTAGGATCGTTGGGAAGTACTGCAGAAATAATTGCTTCAGGAACCTGTACAAAAGTTATAAAAAGTGCTGTTGGAAGTTCTATAGTTGTTGCATCAATCTGACCAGCAAGCAATGCCTGAAAAGTACCTGCAACATCATTAAATACGGCTACATCTTTTGCACCTATGATGTTCTCAATATAAGAAAGATCAGCTGTTCCTATTGTAGCTCCCCAATTTGCCTTTCTAAGGTCTTCAAAGCTTTTTGCATTTATGATAGCACTTCCGGGTATTGTAATAACTGCTTTTTCCGGTTTGTAGTAAACATTTGAAAAGTCTACAAATTCACGACGTTCTTCGGTTACAGAAAACTGCTGAAGGTTGAAATCGTAGTTTTTTTCTCCGGGAGCAATTCCCTGGTCAAAAGTCTGACGAACCCAAACTACATCATCACGATCAAAACCAAGCTTCTCAGCTAGTGCATAAACCATTCCATTTTCAAAACCTATACCAGCTGCAGGATCATCGTCCATCATCCATGGCGGATAAGCAGGTTC
>CBDVAD010000578.1:0-2230 GCA_965371875.1 uncultured bacterium | reverse complement strand
CTTTGTTTGTAATGCTTTTTATGTTATTAAGTATTACAGTTTTCGCAGCAGGAAAACAGGATGCAGAAGTTACAAGCGGTCCTGTACTTTTTCAATTTTACCATGGATTACCGGGTGATAATGGTAAGATTTTTGAAAAAATGATTGTCGATTTCAACAGGAGCCAGGATGAGGTAATTGTTGAACCAATTTTTATGCCCAATTATACAGCCCTTTCACAAAAACTGACGGCAGCGATTGCTTCCAATACAGCCCCTGCTTTAGCCCAGTTAGCTGATGATGATCTCTGGAGAATGGCAGAGGCAGGTGTTCTTTTATCTTTAAACGATTTTATGGCACGACCTGATTATCAAACGATAAAAGACGATTATGTTCAGGGATTTATTGATGTAACAACAGTTGGCGGGCATGTATATGGACTACCCATGCAGCGATCAACACCTATACTGTACTATAGAAAAGACATCCTTGCGAAAAACGAAATTGATGTTTCTCAACTGGAAACATATGAAGGTTTAAGAGAAGCTGCCATAAAACTTAAAGCATCGGGAGACGCAAAGTGGGGTTTTGAACCTCTTCATAACCCATGGTTTATGATTTCAGCTTTGCGCTCAAATGGTGTAAAATTCTTCAACGATGATTTTACAGAAGCAACATTCGGTACACCTGCAGCAATTGAAGTGTTTCAGTATCATCATGATCTTATATGGGAAGACAAGTCATCATTCGTCCATTATGGAGGATCAGGGTGGCAGTACTGGATCAATTCCGAATACGATCTTGTAAATGGTAATTCAGCTATGTACACCGGTTCTACAGGAGATATGGGAGGAAATATTAAAAAAGGAGCAGAATTTGGCGTACCCAAAGAAAATATTGGTAGTACTTTTATGCCTAAATTTGAGGGTGGTCAGTACTCCGTACCATTCGGAGGAACTTCCGGCGTTATTATAAAGGATGTTTCGCCTGAAAAGCAGGAGGCTGCATGGAAATTCTTACGTTGGTTTTCAGAACCAAAGCAAACTGCAGCCTGGTCTGAAGCGACCGGTTATCTTCCAACAAGATACTCAGCCAAACATTTTATGGATCTTAATGATAAACCATATTTAGGTGTAGCTCTCGAACAGCTCCAATATGCATTAAATGAACCTAAGACAACAGTATGGAGTGAAATTAGAGGTGGAGCATTAAAGAATCTGATAGACAAGATTTATCTGGAAGAGGATATTGATGTAGCTGCAGCAGTTGCACAGGCTGTAAAAGAAGCCAATGCAGTAATTAAAAATCAATAGCAGCATTATTTAGACAAGTACTGTTAATTCAGTTTAAGGGATAGTGGTAACAGCTATCCCTTAATTTTTTAGTTGAAATTGATGTATATAATACTATTTGTATTAAAATAAAGGGAGTCTGAAAAATGAGTCTGAGTATAAATACAGACATAGTACCAGGCAGCGGCCCGCCTTTTCCGCTGATTAAAAAAATTGCTGAAAAAGGGTTTGAATTTATTGAATGGAACGGGCACTGGAATACAGACTATTTGTATAATAAATTTGAAATTGAGGAGATAAAAAACAGAATTAAAGAATATAATATAAAGTTAAACAGACTTCACGCATCAATTGGATTTGAAAAACAGTGGTTTTCGGAAAATGATTATCAGAGAAAGGGCGGAGTAGAACTCGTAAAGAACAGGATTGAGATGACTGCAGAACTCGGCGGTGATGTTATTATCCTGCATCCCTTTAAGACCCTTGATCCGGAATTGTATAATATTCATTTTAAACAGGGACTCAGGTCATTAAAGGATCTTAAAGATGTTTGCAAAAACACAGGAATTAAAATTGCCCTTGAAAACCTTACATTGCTGGAAACTTTTACTACCATAGAGAAATATTTTGATTGTCTGGAAAATGATTTTCTGGGTTTCTGTTGGGACACCGGGCATTCAAACAATATTGTTCCCGAGGCTATTGATTATGTAGAGAAATTTGCAGGTGAGAGATTAATTGCCCTGCATCTTAATGATAATGAAGGGGATGGAAAAGATCTCCATAAAATTCCTTTTTACGGAACAGTTGACTGGGAAAAAACTGCAAGAATAATTGCAGGATCATCTTATTCTATAGAAAAACCATTAACTCTTGAATTAAAGGAATATAAGGAAGAAATGAGTATTGATATATTACTCGAAACAGCCAGAGAAAAAGGGTTGTTATTTAATGATATG
>CBDVAD010000577.1:0-2232 GCA_965371875.1 uncultured bacterium | reverse complement strand
CACCGCCCGGAAGCTGCAGCAGAATTGATAATTCTTTTTATTATTTCTCTAACTCTTCTTCTAACTTTTTTTAACAATAAAAGGAATAAGTATGAAAGCTAAAGTTGTTTTTTTACTGTTGCTTATAATAATATTTCTATTCCCAGTGCTTATTCTAATTATCCAGGCTTTTTCTTCAAGATGGGTCTGGCCTGAATTACTACCTGAAAATATCAGTCTTAGAACTCTAACCTATATAGTTTATGAAAGTTCATCTCTTATTAAAAATATTGGCAGTTCTTTTCTATATTCAATAGCTACAGTTTTTTTATCTTTTCTTATTTCAATTTTACCTGCATCTGTTTTGGCAAGAACAGATTTTACAGGTAAACCTATTCTTGAATCTCTATTTCTTCTTCCGGTTCTTGTTCCATCTATTACCTTTGCCATGGGCATACACTTTCTATTTATCTATTTGAATCTTACTGATACTTTTTGGGGTGTGGTATTAGTTCTTACAACCTTTACTTATCCCTACATGTTAAGAGCACTTATTGCAGGATACAATGTAATTGGAGATAAGTATTCAATAGCTGCAAAGAACCTTGGAGCAGAATCATTTAATATTCTAATTGGAATTGAATTACCCTTAATTTTGCCATCGGCTATTGCCGGAGGTTCAATTGTTTTTCTTGCATCATTTTCAGAATACTTTTTGGTTTTCCTTATTGGTGGTGGAGCAGTTGCTTCCTATTCCGGATATCTTTTCCCTTTTCTGCTTTCAACAGATAGACAGACTGCAGCATTTTTAAGTCTTATTTTTCTCATAATACCGATATTTCTCTTCTTCGTATTAGATATTACAGTCTTAAAATACTATCGAAAAAGAGGAATGTCTTAAACAAAAAAAATTATTCTTACAGGAGAAAACAATGAAAAAAAATAGAACATTGTTAGTTTCAATTTTATTTTTATTTTCAACAATACTCTGTGCTGCTGCTGATCCTGGTGATTATTTTGAAAAATCGGATCCGGATAATACAGAAATAGTAAATCATCAGAGTTTTCAGGATATTATAAATACATATCTTGATGACAACAATTCATCTGGAATAAATAAATTTAATTATAAAAATGTAAGTTCAAATGATAAAAAAGCACTAAAGGATTATCTTAAATATCTTTCTAATATAAAAGTTACCAAACTGAATAAAGATGAACAAATGGCTTACTGGATTAATATGTACAACGCTTTAACTATAGAGGTTATTCTTGACAACTACCCAGTAGAGAGTATAAAAGATATTAAATCCGGTATTTTTACTCCCGGTCCATGGAAACTAAAACTTATTACTGTGAATAATATTGAACTATCATTAAATGATATTGAGCATTCCATTCTACGTCCAATATGGAAAGATAAACGAATTCATTATGCAGTGAACTGTGCAAGCATGGGTTGCCCAAACTTAGGTAAAACGGTTTATTCGGCAGATACACTCAATGAAATGTTAGAAATGGCTGCTTCTGATTATATAAATCATCCAAGGGGTGTAAAATTTGAAAATAATAAACTTATCCTTTCCAGTATCTATAACTGGTATAAAGATGATTTCGGAACTAAAAGTGATCTGTTACAACATCTTTCCGAATATGCAGAAGGAACTCTGAAAAATAAACTTCTGACCTGGACTGGATCAATTAAGTATGGATATGATTGGGAGTTAAATGCTCCTTAAGCTATACAATATTTTAGTTGCAGGATTATTATACTTTGATCCCAACATTTTCAAACAAACGCGGTTTATCATGCCTTCCAAAATAATATGGGCGAAGGACCTTCGCCCCGACACACCTTGATTTTTCTATTTTATGATATACAATAGAACACATCAAATACACAAAGTGCGGGAATTATTATGAAAAAAAAGATTATGATTGCAGCAAGGTAATGTCAGAAACTAATTTGCTGCTGCCTATGGAAACTGTCCCTTTGGGGATGCAGGTAATTCCTGCTGATCTTGAAAAAGTAAAAAATATAGCCGGTCATGCAACCCAGATCTTTCCCAATAAGTATGAGACAAACAATTTTCTTCCCGGAAAGCAGATGCTCCAGTTCCCGGGAAAAACTTCTCCATTCAAATTCCAGCTTGTACCTCCTTTCGGGACAGAAACTATTAAGGTAATTGCTTCTACCATGCAGTTCTCTGATCTCGGGCAGGGTCTGAAAGATCTTGGAATGGCAACAAGAGG
>CBDVAD010000576.1:0-2235 GCA_965371875.1 uncultured bacterium | reverse complement strand
ATTTTCATTCAATTTCGATAATAATCTTTCCAAATTGTTTACCATCCTGAAGTCGCTGATATGCTGAACCGGTCTGTTCCAACGGGAACACAGTATCTATGACAGGATTTAACTTTCCGTGAAAAATCAATTGCATTACTTCGGAAAATTCTTTTCGATTTGCCATTGTAGTCCCTATGATGCGCAGCTGGTTCCAGAATATCAATCGGATATCGGTCTCTGCCAGATGTCCTGTGGTTCGCCCGTAAGTTACAAGTCGTCCTCCCTTTACCAGACTTTTAAGGCTTTGAGCCCAGGTTGCTGTCCCGATATTTTCTACAACAACATCCACTCCCCTGTTATTCGTCAATTCAGCAAGTTCTCCCCAATAGTCTCCAGACTTTCGATTGAGAACAATATCTGCGCCCATCTTTTTGGCATATGATATTTTGTCTTCATTACTGGTCACAGCAATTACATTGGCGCCGGCTAACTTAGCAATTTGAATGCTCGCTGAACCTACACCGCCACTTGCGCCTAATATCAATACATCATCCCCGGGACGAATTCCGGCCCGGGAGATCAACGCACGCCAGGCTGTTTGATAAACTACCGGTGTGGCGGCTGCCTCTTTAAAGGATATCTGTTCCGGCAGTTTCATTAAGTTCGCTTCATCAACTGCTATATATTCTGCAAAACCTCCAGGTACAGTATCGCCAATAATTCCATAGCTGTTACACTGACTTTCTTCACCACCCAGGCAATGTTCACATTGACCGCAATATAGACCGGGATTAACAACTACTCTATCCCCTGGTTGAAATTGAGAAACTGATTTTCCTGCCTCAGCCACAATACCGGCTATATCCGCACCACCCCAAAAGGGAAATGTAAAATTATCAGGATCGGCTTCACGAAGTACTAACAGATCAAAATGATTCAGACCACAGGCTTTTACCTGGATTAGTACCTGATGGTGATTAATTTGAGGGTCAGGTACTTCTCCGGGCTGGATTTTTTCCGGTCCGCCAGGCTCATAAAAAACAGCAGCTTTCATAATAAAGTTCTCCTTATACTTTTACGTTTATTTCTCCCATGATTGAATTTCAATTATATTTCCTTCGGGATCTCTAAAATAAACAAATTTCAACACTCCTACCCCGCTAATTATTTTCTCTGTAATTTCACCTAATTTAGAAGCACCATTTTTTAAGGCATAGCTGAATATTGTTTCGACATCTTCGACTTCAAAAGCAATATGGGTAAAACCAATATAATTTGCCATTATCAAACCACTGTCATGTATATTTTTATACGTAAATATTTCCAGAGTAGGACCACCTTTACCATAACCGGGAAGTAATAAATGAACTCCTTCCAGCTCGGCTTTATCCAAACCTGTAGCCTTATCCAGCCAATCTCCTGACAGCTTTCTCTCTGGTGGTTTTAAAGTACATCCAAAAACAGCAATGTAAAATTCTGATAATTTTTTCCAGTCTCCTGCTGCAATATTTGTGTGGGCATATCTCATTATTATGTTCCCTTTCTTACAATTTTCAACTACAACACTTTGTCAGTTTTTATTATTATGTTCTACAGTTATAACAACATTCCCTGTTTTTTGTCCCGTTTCAACATAATTATATGCCTCGGCGATTTTTTCCAGTGGATATTTTCTATCTATCACAGTATTGAATTCCCCTTTTTCTATGAGCTTTTTGATAAAAAGTATACTCCCCTTACAATCCAGAGGAACCGGGAATATGACTTTTTTATTTCCAATTATTGGTTTTATAATTGTAAAGAAAAGATTTTGAGCCATATAACCTAATTCTGATGAGATATAAACGCCGCCAGTTTGTAACAATGGTTTGCATTTTGCAAATGAACTTTTGCCAACAGTATCAAAGACGAAGCTGTAATTTTGAGCATCTTTTGTAAAATCCTCTTTTGTATAATCAATTATTTTATCAGCTCCCAATGATTTTACCAGTTCTATATTTTTCGTATTGCAAACTGCAGTAACATCAGCACCAACATATTTTAGAAATTGAACTGCTGCCGAACCAATAGCTCCTGTTGCACCGTTAACAAGAACTTTTTGCCCGCTTTTAAGATCCACTTTATTGATAAAATTATATGCATAATGTGCACCTTCAATACTGGCCGCAGCCTGCTCATATGTTATATTTTCCGGCATTACTGCAAGAGCCTTGTCTTTTGATATTGTCATATATTGGGCGGGAGATTGTAGTC
>CBDVAD010000575.1:0-2237 GCA_965371875.1 uncultured bacterium | reverse complement strand
AGTCACTATGCGCAGCCCCGAAGCTCTCCCTCCACAGGGTAAAGCGGGGATAGTGAACCTCAATACGCTGAGACTCATCAGGATGTATCCAATCAGTTGGTACTAACAGAGCCCATGGGAAACCATCAACGTCCTGAAAAATATCCTCTCCCGGAATACTACTATTGGGATTATTAGAACCGGTTATAGCATTTTCACCTATCAGATGGATATCTTTGCCCGTATTATAAACATACAGATAAGGATTGTAGGGCGCCTGGTCGATATTGTCCCTGTTTTGAGGATTATTGAAATCTGTATCGCCACTGTTTTGAGAGTCATCTATATCGAATATCAGGGAAAATCCGGCTATCTTTCCGACTGCATTTTTTGTACTTTGAAACAGAACAATATTTGCCTTATCCTTAATCTCCTTATCTTCGTGCTGAAGATTCCCTGAAGAATCAATATAGTCCGTTTTAAGCAGTGCATCACCTGAGAAATTGTCTATCATTATACCAAAAAGGTGATTATATCCGGCTAATTTGACAACGGCCTCAACTTCGACCTGTAATTCAACTATCTGGTCAGTGCCGTTAGTAATTTCAGTAATGGAATATTTTGCAATGAAGTCATTGTAGTCTGCGTCCCCTGCGTTAGCCCTCAAAAAGAGATCTTCGTAGGCAACAGTCAGAGTTCCTTCTGCCGGAATAACGTTGCTGAACGCCCTGGTCGAATCATCTGGAAAGGCATCGTAGATATCGGGAATTGAGTCCCCATCGCTATCGGCCAGAGTAATACTTCTGGATTTCAGAGGATCAGACAGAATACTCATTGTCCGCTCAATTACCGAATAATTAACCATATTCTTAATAATAACTTCCCGGTCTTCAAAGCCCTCGGCATGGAGGGTTAGAGTCATATCTTCAGGAGCAGCAGGAAGCTGTAGAAGAGTACTAAAACTGCCGTCAGACTGAATCTTACCAGTATAAACAAGATTTCCCTGTTCATCATGAAGAGTTATGATAACATTGTCTGCTTCTGTAGTTGATTCATGGGGTAGAACATTCAGCTCCAACTCAACCCCAAGCAGTGTGTCAAACTCGAAAGGCCCGGTAAACAAACGGGGTGTATCATAAATTTGATCAGGAGGGAGATTGGCTATTTCACCGGAAGACAGGTTTGACCACGGATCTCCCAGAAAACAAGCTGATATCAACATTACAATAAAAATGAGCAAAGAAAAAACCCGGTATTTTTTCACTACCTTCCTCCCAAAAAGACAACAAACCTTCATTATAATATTATCACGTTAATGAAAAAAATCAATTAGTAATTGAGAATTTGCAGTATTTAACTTTTTATACTGTAGATAATTAACTTATTAGACATTTCTGATATATCAATCTGAAAGATTTTCAAAAATCTCTTCCATCCTGGTCCTCAACCCCTCAAACAAGGAAGTCTTCAGCACATCCTCTCCGGCGTAGGCAACACCCCAGGCATACTTCCCAATAGATTAACTGCAGAAAGATATGGAAAGTCTATCTATTTTCCTGTACAATCAAAATAGATGGAAAATAAAAAAATAAACGACAAAATAATCAATCAACTTCTGGCTATTATAATGAAAAAGGCCAATCCCGATAAAGTTATCCTTTTTGGATCACATGCAAGAGGAGATGCAAGAGAAGACAGTGATTATGATTTCATTATTCTTAAAGATAATATTGAAAATGAACGTGATGTTACCCGCCCTGTTTACAGGGAATTGTGTGAGAAAAGTATACCGGTCCCTGTAGATTTAATTGCCTGCAGTTTTACTAAATGGGAAAAAAATCTGAATAAAAACTATATGATTTATAAAAAAGCAAATGAAGAAGGGATTGTTCTTTATGGGTGAGGAATATAAAGAATGGTTAAAACGTGCAAAAAGCAATCTAAAAATGTCGAAAATTACAAAAGATGAAGATATATACTACGAAGACTTATGTTTTGAAGCACAGCAGTGTGCTGAAAAATCATTAAAAGCTTTATTAATTGCTTACAATTCAGAAATACCAAAAACTCATTCGTTCAGTGTGTTGATAGCTAAACTTGAAAAATATATAGATATCCCAAAAGAAATTCGGGAGATTGGAGAGTTATCAGATTATGCAGTGCAGACACGTTATCCTGGCGATTATGCTGAAATTAGTAAAGAGGAGTATAATAAAGCGATAGAACTTGCTGAAAGAGCATATAACTGGGCACAAAAA
>CBDVAD010000574.1:0-2246 GCA_965371875.1 uncultured bacterium | reverse complement strand
CTTTTGGCGAAATAATGTTAAGACTCAAACCACCCCATTGGGAGAGATTTTTTCAGAGCCCTCTCCTGGAAGCTACCTTTGGAGGAGGAGAGGCAAATGTAGCGGTGGGACTGGCTCGATTTGGTTTAAACGTTGCCTATGTTTCTGTAATCCCCAATAACCCGATTGGAGATGCTTGTATCGGAGAACTAAGAAAGCAGGGCGTAGATACTTCACTTATCATAAGAAAAGGAAACAGATTAGGTATCTACTTTTTAGAAGCCGGAGCTAATCAGAGACCCTCCAAGGTTATCTACGATCGTTCTCATTCGGCTATAGCCGAGACAAAACCTGGTGATATTAACTGGGATAAGGTATTTGACGGAGTGAGTTGGTTTCATATTTCTGGTATTACTCCAGCTATTTCTCTTTCGGCCTCAGAGCTTTCCATAGAGGCAGTGAAAAAAGCCAGAGAAAAAGACATCACTATTTCCTGTGATCTTAACTTTAGAAAAAAGTTATGGAAATATGGGAAATCTGCTCCCCAGGTAATGGGTGAGTTGGTTAAATATGTTGATATTGCCTTGGGAAATGAAGAGGACTGTCAGAAGTCTCTTGGTGTTAAGGTGGATATAGATGTAGAGTCAGGAAGACTCCAAATAGAAAAGTATAGAGAATTGACTGAAAAAGTTCTTGGTTTATATCCCAATATCAAGAAAATTACCATAACCTTAAGGGAAAGCCATTCTGCAAACTATAACGGATGGTCCGCAGTGCTGAATAACCGAAAGGAATTTTTTATTTCGAAAAAGTATGAAATTCATAATATTGTAGATAGAGTAGGAGGAGGAGATGCTTTTGCCGCAGGTTTAATTTACAGTATTAATAACTTGCCTAATGATAAAGAGTCCCTTGAATTTGCAGTAGCAGCATCTTGCCTTGTGCATTCTATTCCCGGTGATCTGCCTTTGCTTTCAGTTGAAGAGGTAAAAAGCTTAGCTGGAGGAGCAGGGTCAGGGAGAGTGCAAAGATAGTGCTGTTACTAGAATCAAGCAAATTGAGTTTTTATTAGCTTACTGTCGTACATGGGCAGATAATTTTTGTCTCAAGCAAATGATTCGTTGTGACTTTGTGACTTTAATCATGTAGCTTCTTACTGGGCAAGATTAAATATGCTAAAAAAAAAGGGGGGGGTGATTAATGATAGAATAGAGTATAATGTATAATAGTTAAAGAAAAGTAAGAAAATATAAAAAAATGGAGGAATAAAAATGAACACGAAAAGAATGAAAAATTCTTTGGTAGTATTATTAGTTCTCGTGATAATGTTGAGTGCGGCTGGAACAATATTTGCTGCATATCCTGAAAGAAGCGTCAAGATAATAATTCCTTGGTCTGTTGGCGGCATGACCGATGTTTTAACAAGGCCTATTGCAAAATGGTTAGAGGATTATTTTGATGTGCCTTTTGTAGTTGAAAATAAGCCTGGTGGGGGCGGAATTATAGGATCGCTTCTTATTGAACATGCTGTAGCTGATGGTTATGTAATTGGCACTACTTCTATGTCTACTGTTTCAGCTCAATATGTGTCTCCGGTTTATCCTAAGATGGAAAATGTTGAACCGCTTGCTCAGGCAATTACTATACCGGCAACAGTAACTGTCAATGCAGATAGTCCATGGAAAACTCTGGATGAATACATATCTTATGCAAAGGCAAATCCCGGAAAAATAAAGAATTCCAATTCTGGAATTGGAGCAAGCGCTCATATTAGTTCGGTTGTATTTGAGGAGAAAGCCGGCATAGAACTCAAACACATACCTTACGTGGCTTATGCTGAAGCAGTTATTGCCCTTTTAGGGGGGCATGTAGATTCAACAAATATTCCACTTCCCGATGTAGCACCTCATATAGAATCTGGAAAATTGAGAATGTTAGCGATAGCTTCTGATGAAAGACATCCCGATTTTCCGGATGTACCTACTTTAAAAGAAATGGGAATAGATGTTGTAATGGGTAATTATTCGGGTTTTGTTGCTCCTAAAGGGGTAACAAAAGAACAAATTAAAGTATTGGAAGAAGCTATAGGTAAGGCCATGCAGGATCCTGAGATCAGAAATTTCTTAATAGATGCAGGTTTGACATAATCATAATACTGACTAGATAAGTTGGTTTTCCCATAAATATATTTTGTTTCAAATAGTGCTGATTTAAAGTCTCTATTATATTTTGAACTTTCTTCAATCATGAATTCTTTTATATCACCT
>CBDVAD010000573.1:0-2281 GCA_965371875.1 uncultured bacterium | reverse complement strand
TCACAAGCATAAGCAATTTTTTTCTTAATTTCAATTAGACAGTTTTTTAATGATTCTACAGGGTCCCCATGGGTTCTTCCATAGTGAGAAGCCACAACCTCATCTGTTTCCATGTCGATAAGACAGGCCTTGGTTGTAGTTGATCCTCCGTCAATACCCAGTATATATTCATGACCCTGCTTCACCTTTCCAGTGGAAGATTCGAAGTAGGTAACCAGATCTGTTACCTTCTTAAGGTCATCATAGCTGTCAAAGCGAATTTTATTGACCTTCATCAGGTCATTTATAAGGGGCATTCTACTACCCGATTTCCGGGCCAGAATTGCCGCTCCAAAAGCTTCAAAATATGGAGCTTCTTCAGGTATTATAAATTTTATATCCGGAGCCTTTGCCTTAATAAATCTTACAATATGCCTGTTTTTAGTAGTTCCACCTGTTAAGAGTACATTCCCTGTATTTATTTTTGCCCGTTTAAGAAAGTCAATTACTTTTGTTGCCATTACGTCGCTTAGTGAAACGACAATATCTTCTTTAGATGCTTCATTTTTATTCAATTTGTGGGTACAGTCACTCTTCATAAAGACAGAACATCTGGCCGAAAGTGGATGTACCGTACTTGAATCCGGAACAAATTCCACATCTTCCAGGGTCATGTCCATTCTTCCCAGCTGCTGCTTAAAGAATTCACCTGTTCCTGATGCACATTTGCTACCGGAAAAGTTATTTACTATCGTATTTTCACTGTTTATTGTATAAACAATAAGGTCTTCACCTCCCATAGTTACAACTGCATCAACATTTTCATTTATCTGATTAAGAGCAGCTTCTATACACAGAGGTTCTATAACATTATTTATATTAAATAGAAATCTTCCCTCTGTTCCTGTTACAAGGGCTTTAATATCTTTTGGGAGGTTATGTGAACTAAGAATTTGCTCTACAGCTGCATAAAAATTGCCTTCATGAAGGATAACTTGACTCCATTTTACCGCAGGTCCCTCTATGAGTACTATCTTCAAACTTGATGAACCAATATTTATTCCAAGACTTTGCATAATAACCTCATATTTAAATACATGATAATAATTATCATATAACATATTCTACTAAATTTCTTTAATATTATTCATAACTATTAAAAAATTGTCTATTGCTATTACTGTAAAATCACTGATTTTTTCAGGAGGAACCCATTATCCGGCAATTTCTGCCAATTTTTCCCATCGGGCAATTTTAATTTCAATCAACTCTGTAACTGTTTTATACCTTTTATTGTTCTGTTCCATTCTGTCAGGGTTAATAGAACTGTTGCTGAATAAAGTTTCAAGTTTGTTTTTTTCATCTTCCAGTTCATCTATTTCAGTTTCCAGGTTGGAAAACTCCTGATTTTCTTTATATGTCAGTTTACGCTTTGTTTCGCCCGTAGGGAACAGGCATGCCTGTTCCTTACGGGTGTCGGTCTTATACTTCTTTATGGGGGAGCTTCCTGCCTGTTTCCTGCGGGTATTTGCCTGATTTTCCTGGGTGAATTCACGATATTCACTGTAGTTACCGGTGAATCCTTTTATTCCGCCCTCTCCATCAAAAATGAAAAGAAAATCTGTTGTTCGGTCAAGAAATGCTCTATCGTGAGAAACTACAATTATTGTTCCTTCAAATGAAATAATATAGTCTTCAAGGCGTCTCATAGTATCGAGATCCAAATCATTGGTAGGTTCATCCAGAATCAGGAAATTGGGATTTGTAATAAGTATTTTTATCAGATAAAGCCGGCGTTTTTCTCCACCGGAAAGTTTTTCAAGGAGGGTTCTGTGTGTACTGCCCGGGAAATTAAACATTTCCAGAAATTTTGCAGCTGATACTGATTTGCCATCTTTAAGAGTTATTTGTTCTGCAGTTTCCCTGATATATTCTATGATAGTTAAGTTTTCAGAGATTGCTTTGGCCAGATGATTGCTCAATTGATCATAATATCCGAAGACTGTGTTTAGACCTTTTATACTTTCTCCGCTATCGGGTTGTATTTGCCCGGATATAATATTTAGAAATGTGGTTTTACCTGATCCGTTGGGACCAATTATTCCTATACGTTCACCTTTTTTAAACTTATAGGTAAATGGTGATATTACTGTTTCATCATTATAGGATTTTATAATTTCCTTTAATTCCAGAATTTTCTTGCCTAATCTTCTTTTAGAGGATGAAAAATCTGAATTTTCCTGTTCTGTTTGAATTTTTTTATCCATGACCATATTTCCTCTGGACTTGCTCAGGCGGCATA
>CBDVAD010000572.1:0-2304 GCA_965371875.1 uncultured bacterium | reverse complement strand
GTACTTATCTTAAGGAGAAGGGAGACATAGATTATTTATACACCAAAAGGTTCTTTGGTATTATAACTACTCAATCCAGGCTTTTAGAAGACTTCCTGGATGACTATGGAGCTAAAAACAACAGGAAATGGATTTATTTCAGAGAGCTTATCGCCACTACCAGATATATGGGATTCTCTGCATACATGCTTAAACACATCCAGAACAGGTTTGCATTCTATGAAATTAGAGATGAAAAAAATAAAAATTTTTCGGAACAGACAACGATGATGCGTGACTTTTTTAACGTCGCTATCAAAGAAGTTTTTAAATGCATTGCAGATGAAGCACAGAGATTGGGTTTGGCATTTCCCGACGAAAAGCTTAGGGAATATGATTACCTGGATGTTGCTTCCAATAAGATGCTGCCCCATAACGTAGATGAAGACTTCTCCAGCAAAGAAGAGGAAAACGTGGTGAAAATTGCCTCTGATTATTTAAATATTCTAAAAGACTATGAGGATTTCCGGTTTGATAGGGAATACACTGTAAAAGAGATAGAAAGATTGACTCCGGAATACATCAGTGAGGAGAAACTTAGGAGATTCGAACTAAGCATCCATAATCTCCAATCAGTATACGATACCTACATTAAAAACACTAAAATTGAAACTGAGAATATTGCACTAAACAGCATGAGGGGCTGCATTTCAGTTGCTTTACACCTTGCTGAAATTGCAACGGCACTTACCCATTTTTACGAAAGACACGAGAGTGAAATAAGACATGAGAGTATGCGAGAGGAAATTGAAAGAATTATTGACAAAGATAAGATTTTGGACTGCATCGCTAATTATTGTCTCTTCTACTGTTATAGCTACTTAGAAAAAGGTGCCGATTTAGCAAATGATTTTCTAAAATGCTATGTGGTTGTTGAATCTACAGAAGTAAGTATCCCTTCCTATATGGGATTTCATGTAAGACCAGCCACACTATTGATGAAAATAGTCAAGCATTACGGCTCTGATGTTAAGATGCAGATTGATGATGGAGTTTACGATGCTGGCAGTGCTCTGGATATATTCAGGGCCAACGAGAAAATAAGTGCAAAGAAAAGACAGTTAATCTCAAAAGAGATTAGACCCTATGAAGCAAAAGGCGAAATCAATTGCAAAGAGCTAAAAGCCATAGTTTGCAAGGAATTGAATAGACTGTTTGAAGAAGGTAAACTCTTTTACTATGGAGACATAACTCCGGACGATTTAACTTGTACTACTGAAGAAGGTACTATCAGACCGGAAGAAATAAAACCACTTGTTGCTGAGGAGATAAAACGTATCAAGGCTGCCGGAAAGATCGACATAAGACTTGATGTTAAGGCCACATTTACGGGAGACCAAAGAGTACTTAAGGATATCGAAGCGTTGGCAAGATCAAACTATGGCGAGGATGACAAAGGAAATAATGTTGAATTACCACCTGAAATAGAATATTTGAGGAAGTAGGGTGTCTGGATTCCTGCTGGAGTTTATCCCGTACTTGATACAGGGCAGGAATGACAATGTTGTAATGGTAATATCAATGAACTGAATAGCTACTTTGTGAAAATCTTGAGATTTTTAATTCTACTCCGCATATTTTGCTTTCTCTGCGGTAAATAGTTCAGTTCTCTTTTAAAAATCGCTTTTTTGGAGATTTTCTGCAACTTTTATAACATAGCGGGCATACTTCAGCGATCTATTTTTCCTCCCGCTGTTATAAGAGCTCAAACCACCTTTGATACCGTGCTTATCTATATAGTATTTAAGAATTTCTGATCCTACTTCAATGTTTTTGTATGGGTTAAACAGCTCTTTCTTATTGATTTGCCATATCCTGGGCATCACCTGGGTTAATCCTACAGCACCCTTTTTACTCACGGCTATATGATTTGCACTAGATTCAACCACAATAAGGGCGGTCAACAATTCTGGGGTAACGGGATGCTGACTACACTCATAAATCTTGCAGGCATATCTAAATGCTGTAACTTCACCCAGTCGCGGATTGTATTCCTTAAGCAAACTCGCTGATTTCCGTAATGTTATAAACAGCTCTTCTCTCAATTTAATTTCTTCCTCAACCTTAGCCTTAAGTTCCACAATCTCCTTATGAACATCATTTATTGCTCTGGAATTCATATAGATAATGGAAAGTGAAAGAACAAGCACAATAGCATTAAGCAGAATCATTACACCTGCTATTTCTTTGAGTTCCCTTTTTTCAAAAATCTGTTGAAACATAGTGTAAGTATACCCCCAATAATTGATTGTATATTGGTCACAA
>CBDVAD010000571.1:0-2307 GCA_965371875.1 uncultured bacterium | reverse complement strand
ATACTTAAGAATTGTACCTGTCCAATTTATTTCTTCAAAAAAATTATACGAAATACCGGTTTTATTCTGAATAAACTGAATAAGATTGCTGTTTAAAACCGAAAATCTTGCTGCATACTTTGGGTATTCAGCCATAAAAGCGGCAATACTTGATTGAATAAAAAGAACAATTAGAAAAATCACACCGAAAACAACTGCAATTACAATTATAACAGCAAGATTCCGGGGAATATGAATTTTATGAAGAACATTTATTAAAGGGCTTAAGGTAACTGCAAGAATTCCTGCTATTACCATTGGAAGCATGATTCCTGCAGCCAGTTTCATTACTGCCCCAAGAAGAATAAGCGTAATGATCCCAAGCAGGACAGTTTCTATCTTCTCCATTTTCATAGGAGTGATATTAGCATATATACGGTGTTCTGGTAAACAGTTTGGAGATATACATTAGATTGCTAAACTATAGAAAAAGGGGTGGTCAAAGCTTGATGAAATTTTTTACTTATAGTACTATGCTATGTCGGTCAGAAACCGACAAAAGTAAAAATCTATCTTTACCAGAATCAACTTTTATCGAAATATATTATTTTTTATAAATCGATTTAGTTTGATAACAGTAGGAAAGTTAGTATTTTTAAAATTCTAAACTAATTAAATTCTTAAGGAGTAGTTATGAATACATATATTCGTTCTATTGGGGCCTATGTTCCTGATAAACGGGTTTCCAATGATGATTTGTCTAAAATCATGGACACATCCGATGAGTGGATAAAATCACACACAGGTATTGAAAACAGACATGTTGCTGAAAAAGGAGTAACAAGCGCTGACCTGGCTGTGGAAGCAGCAAAGCTTGCACTCGAAAGAGGCGGATTAACTGCAGAAGATCTTGATATGATAATATTAACAACGGCAACACCTGACTATATCGGGTTTCCTGCAACCGCATGTATTGTACAGGATAAATTGGGAGCTAAAAATGCCGGTGCTTTTGATATGGTGGCCGGATGTACCGGTTTTATCTATGCCATTGATAATGCAAAAAATATGATTTTAGCAGGTACTGCAAAACATGTGCTTGTAGTTGGATCTGAAGTTCTTACACAGGTTTCAAATATGGAAGACAGGGATACAGCTGTATTATTCGGCGATGGCTCAGGCGCAGTAATTATCAGTGAATCACAGAATGGTGAAAGTTCCATGGAACATGCAATTCTTAAATCAGACGGATCAGGTGCAGAAGTATTAATGAGAAAAGTTGGTGGTGTAAAGTATCCATTCGTTGACGGCGAAACAACTTTTAATGATACGGCCCTCTACATGGATGGCCAGGCAGTATATAAATTTGCTGTAAAAGTAAACACAGAGCTGATTAAAGAACTTCTTGAAAGAAGCAATCTTACTATAGACGATATCAGCTGGATTGTTCCGCACCAGGCAAATATCAGAATATTGCAAGCTGCCTCAAAGCGATTAAAAATACCAATTGAGAAATTTTATTTTAATCTTATGGAATATGCAAATACCTCTTCTGCCTCAATACCAATTGCTTTGAATGAAATCTATGAGCAGGGAAAAATAAAGAGGGGAGACAAAATCCTTTTGATAGGATTCGGCGCAGGACTTACATATGGTGGAACCATAGTAAAGTGGTAGATTAATTTTTTTTTGATTTATATCGGTCAAAGACCGAAAAACCTGGAGGATAATAATGAAACGTATTTTTCTATTTCCCGGACAGGGAGCTCAGTACCCTGGAATGTGTAAAGATTTTTATGACAAATCAGAAACAGTAAGGGATTTGTTCAAAATTGCAGATGAAGTTACAGGGAGAGATTTAAAAAGTCTTCTTTTCGACGGAACACCTGAGGATCTTAAACAGACAGAGAATACTCAGATTGCAGTTACACTGATGAATTTATCTATCAGAAGATATTTAACGGATAACGGTGTTACAGCTGATGGCGCAGCCGGTTTTTCCCTGGGTGAATTTTCTGCAATGGTTGAAGCAGGGATCCTTACAGAAAAGCAGGTTCTTCCTATGGTCATTGAAAGAGGCGAAATAATGGCCAGAGTTGCCAAAGAAAATCCTGCTCTTGCAGGAGGATCTGCAATGGCTGCTGTCATAGGAATGTCTTCTGAAGATGTAAGTTCCAATGTTGAGGATATAAAAGATGCTTATGCGGCAAATTTCAATGCCCCGACCCAGACAGTAATATCCGGTACAGCTGCCGGTATAGAAGCGGCAACAGCAAAACTTAAAGAGGCAGGTGCAAGACGAATAATACCTTTAAAGGTATCCGGTCC
>CBDVAD010000570.1:0-2326 GCA_965371875.1 uncultured bacterium | reverse complement strand
CAATAAGATCCAGTGCATCTATTCTTAAGCAAATTGACCCCTCTTTGGAAGAAGCTGGTATAAATCTTGGTTCCCCCCCGGGAAGAACCTTTCGAAAGGTTACTCTGCCATTGATGATTCCAGGTATTATATCCGGAGCTATTATGAGCTGGGTTACTGCCGTTAACGAGTTGTCTTCCTCTATTGTTTTGTATGTAGGAAAAACTATGACAATGCCAGTACGGATATACTTAAGTGTTCTGGATGGTTTATTTGGTACAGCCTCTGCTTTGGCAACAATATTACTAGTATCTACAGGTTTGGCATTGTTTATTGTGAATAAGTTTTTAGGGTCAGAGAAAAATCCAATTGTAGGTTAAGAGCATTACTTGGAGAAGAAAATGGAGAAACGAGATCCCATTCAAATTTATGATGCAAGATGGGAAGTTAGTGAATTTAATAAAGATGAAGTTAACCGATTGCTGGAAGCAGTTTTGATCTATGGCAGATATATTGGAATTGATACGGTTACAATAGCAAAGGATGCCCGTCTGGCAGGCAGTGCCGTTATGGATCAGGCTGCCGATCTGGCTGTGAAGTCAGGCTTACAGGTTTATATTTGTGCTGATCAGATAAGTACTACTCAAAGCTATTTTCTTTCCCTCAAAGTTTCTGTTGAGCATTCTGAGACCATGGGAATTACAATAACAGCGTCTCACAATCCGGCAAATTATATTGGATTAAAAATTACAGTTCCGGGAACACAGGCGATAGGGCTTGACTGCGGCCCCCTGGGAGGTTTCAGTAAAATTAGAGAAATCTATCATAGCAATGAATCTCTGGTTGTCTCTGATGAGGGTAATCTGCATATAGTAAATATATCTGATGAGTATATTGATTTTTCAATGAAAACTGCCGGGGTTACTGAGAATATGCTGAATGGTGTATCCGTTGTTCTCGATTCATTTAATGGTGCAGCGGGCAGTGTTCTCTACAGAGCACTTAAATTTGCCGGGGCAGCTGTAACTCCACTCAGGCTTTTTCCTGATGGGAATTTTCCAACAGGAGCACCAAATCCCATAAGCAAGGGGAAAATGGAAAATGCTGTTTCCCTTGCAAAAGATATACCCAATTCGATTGTAATTGGAACAGATGGGGATGGTGACCGTTTGGTTTTTGGTGACAGACGGGGCATCCTAAGTGCTGGTTTTGCAGCTATTCCCATATTAAATATTCTTAGTGCATCATTGTATAAAAACACGAAGGATACAGATAGTAGATATTTTTCAGTTTTCGATCCAAAAGTAAATCCATTGGCTCTTAGCGAATGGAAGAACAATGGAATTATACCCAGGCTTTTTAGAAATGGTCATTCCCAAATTAAAGAATATATGAGAGATATAGATGCTGTTGCCGCTGTTGAAGAATCGGGACATTATTACCATAAATTAAAGCTTGAGAGTCAAACTATGTATGGAGAGAATTCTCTTGTCACAATATTACTTTTTCTAAAAGCTGTAAAAAACGATTCATCAATTATGGATAGACTCTGGACTCTTCAGAATAAGATTTTTACTACCGGAGAGTTTAATTACAGTTTTAAGAATAATGAAATTAGAGATAGAGCAATGGGGGATGTCGTAAACTACTTTAGAGAAAGAGATGCTGTAATAAAAACCGAATCATTGGAAGGCGTTGATTTACAGGGAACTGTTGTTTACAGCTCAAGCGATCTTGAAACAAAAAATCTGGAAATTGAAGATGAATGGTTCAGCGGCTATTTCAGAGTTTCAACAACAGAGGAAAAAATATTTCGTTCATACTTAT
The DNA here is from genome assembly GCA_965371875.1 of uncultured bacterium. Taxonomy (GTDB): domain Bacteria; phylum Spirochaetota; class Spirochaetia; order B11-G9; family B11-G9; genus JAJRQE01. Next base: position 520 of record CBDVAD010000570.1, on the reverse strand, counting down.
CTTCTGGTAATGCTGATATAGGGACGAGTATTGAAAATGATATTATTAAAATTTGCAATAAATATGAAGGAATTGAAGTAGAGTGATAAAAAATATTATTTTTGATATTGGAAACGTGCTTTTAAACTTTTATCCACATGAGTATTTAAAGAAAAAATATTCAGATAAAGATGCAGCCTTTCTTTTCTCTGCAATATTCGATACCGATCAATGGCTTGAACTCGACAGAGGTACAATTACTGAAGAGGAGGCCTTAAGTATTTTTATTGAAAGAAATCCTGAAAAAGAAATTATTCTACGGGAAATGATGTCTGATTTTTATAATATTTTTACACCAATTGACAGTAGTGTTGCGATCCTTAAATATCTTAAGCTTCAGGGCTATAATCTTCTGTTTCTTTCAAATATTCATATTGGAATATATGGGCACATAATTGACAAATATGATTTCTTTAAGGAATTTGGCGGAGGCATTATCTCGGCGAAAGTTAAACAGTTAAAACCTGATACTGATATATTC
>CBDVAD010000569.1:0-2364 GCA_965371875.1 uncultured bacterium | reverse complement strand
GGGGGGGGCCTGGTTTGCGTTTACTGCGTCTCTTTCCTTTTGAGCAGTTTCACGAATTTGCTTAAGCTCCCGCTCCATCTCCATTTCAACTTCTTCCGGAAGATTAAGCTCCTCTTCCATTTCTGATAAGCTTAGGACCTCTTCCTCTTCATTAACCTCAATAACCGGTTCAATCCCGCCTATATCGATAATAGGAACAACTTCATTGTCAAATTCCGGAATATTTTCAACAATAATACTCTCTTCCTCTTTTCCGCCCTCTTCCTCCACAAACTCACTGGTTTGTAAAATAAATGCCTCTAAGTTCCTGGTCCACAGGTTCTCATATTCTTCAGCATATTCATCCAGCATCTCATCGTAAACATTGAAGGTTGTACCCATTTGGTCCAGAGAATCAGAATCCTCTGTTTCTCCCTGGAGAGAAATAAGGTTTTCTGCAGTCTTTATTGCAGAATCTCTATCTCCCATATTTTTATAGGTTTCAATAAGTGCCGTTAATATTTCTTTACTTTCTTTATTCTCTTCAAGCAGTTCATGAAACAATTCCAAAGCCTGTTTGTAGAGCATTTGCTTAAGGTAGAGTTCACCAAGAAGAAATCTTGACTCATAAGATTTTGGTTTGTCTTCCAAAATCTTACTGACATCAGAAACACTTTTATCAAATTCTCCCATATCACGCAGCATGAGGGCTCTTTGATAGAGAGCTTCATAATGGGTTGGGTTCAGCACAATTGAGCGATTAAAGCAGGAGTATGCCCTTTTCTTTTTCCCTGATCTTAGATTCAACAAACCAAGGAGCAAGTATCCGCAGGAATTGTCAGGATCCAGCCTGAGAAGGCTTCTAATATGTATTGAGGCTTCAGAAAGGGCTCCTTTATCCATAAGGATTTTTCCAAGTCGTAAGAGAACTTCTGTGTTCTTTTCATCTCTCTTATGAAGCTTTCTAAGAGTTACTACTGCTTCCTCTTTATCTCCCTGTTCTTCTTTTACTTTAGAGAGATTCAGTAAGGCATTAAAATATTCCGGATCAACTTCAAGAGCCCTGGTAAGGTGATTTCCTGCTTCTTCAAGTTTCCCCATATTTGTCAGAACAACACCAATATTGTTGTGACCCAGGACACTGTCAGAATCAACCTTTAACATATTTCTAAACGCATTTAATGCTTCATCATGGTTTCCAAGTTTCTGGAGGGTAATACCCAGATTGTTCAGCCCGTCTATCCATCCGGGTTTACTTTTCAATGCCCGCTTGTACTCAGCCAGGGCTTCTTCAAACTTGCCTTCAGATTCCAGAATTACACCGATATTGTAATGAAGAGTAGGATGATTCGGATCTATCTCCAGGCCTTTTCTATACCATTCCACAGCAGTCTTTAAATCATTGTTTTCATCATAGAGGGTCCCGATATTATTGTAGACAATTGTAAAATCCGGTTTGAATTTCAGTGCCTTTTTGTAAAAGTGAACTGCATTTTTGACATCACCCATCTCTTTATAGAGATTTGCTATGTTATAACAGATATCGGGACGTTCCGGAGCAATAGAATATGCTTTTTTAATAGCTGATAAAGATGAAGAAAGCTTTCCTGTCCTTCTAAATATTACAGCAATATTATTATATGCTTCAGGATTATCACTGTTAAGCTCAATAGATTTCTGAAAGTTATAAATTGCTTTTTTGTTTTGACCTGTTTTAGTATAGATATTACCCAGAAGAAGGTAGGATCCGGAGATATCCGGATCAAGGTTTATCAGATCAATAACCAGTTTTTCTGCTGTCTCATAATCCCTGATTGCTATTGCCTGATAGGACTTTTTCAGAATATCCTTAATTGGCATCAGTTATCCTTTGAAATATCAGGTCTGCATGTTATTTCTTTTGAAAAATCTCCAGGATATTTTACCCCTGCTCCATCATAGGCGGCTATTGCAAAGTGATAAAGTTCCCCATTTGTCAGACCATGCACAGTTATACCTGTTATATCCCTGTCTGATATCAGTAATGGGGAGGAACCCTCAAGAGCATCTGACCCGAAATATATACCCTTTTCTTTACCATAGAAAAGAAGGTAGCCTTCAACATCAGGATTACTCATACGCGGCCATGAGAGAACAACACTGTTATCTCCTCCTTCTGCATGCAGATATGCAGGAGCAAGAGGTGGGAGATTTTCTATGTATCTGACCTGGATATTAGAGACTATGGGTGTCAGTATTTCCTCTCCATCAGGATGAAGTTCCAGCTTGATCCGAAGATATTTACCCCGGTTATGGTTTAATATCCTCTCTCCAGGAGAGAAAGTCATCCATTTAGTTTCATCAAACATATCTTCAAGTTTATTAGAGATATTGTAATGAAAGAAT
>CBDVAD010000568.1:0-2366 GCA_965371875.1 uncultured bacterium | reverse complement strand
AATCCACTTTCTGCAGAAGAAGGCGGAAATCATTATAAAGAGTATGGATCTCATCTTCCCTTGTATATTTCGGAAGCTTTAAGTTCCTGTCGGAAAAATCACTTGCCTCCAGTTTCCTCATTGTTTCGGCCAGGGTGGTAATTGGTTTTGTTATATATGCCGACCATTTATTTCCCCAAATGAGCAGACCTGCCAGAACAATCAACAGGACAACTATTGAAAAAAGCAGGAGGCGGTTCTTTAAGTTGGCAATATTATTGTAGGGCAGAAGATACACCACATTCCAATCCGGATCAGAAAGTTTAGCGCTGCTCAGAAAGTAAAAATTCTTATCGATTTTTTGTACACCGGATAAACCAAGCTTCAGCGCCAGAATCTTTTCAGCGTTCAGGGCTTTATCTGTACTGTAAAAATTTTCCCCATTCTGCATTAATATAAGCTGTATATCATTCAAACCGAATTGGGAAAGAGTCTCTTCTATTAAGCCGTCAAGATTTATTACCAGAAAGAGAGTGGCGATATGACCATGGTTCAGATTTTTTATTTTTCTGATTTGCCGTGTAAAGATCATCCGGTCAGGATCCCCCGGGTATGGAAAGATTTGCAGCTTCCCCTTCTGTTGTTTAGCTGAATCACTCTCTGCCTTCAGAAAGGAATCATCGAAAATACCATGAATTTTACCATTCATGAATATATTTCCGTTTTCAAAAAGAATTAGAACTGTTTCCAATGAAGGTCTGAAAATGAAATAGGAACTGAATATCTCAGAAAGATCCGCAAAATCTGAAAACTGTCGGGGGACTTCCTGATCCTTGTTATTTGTTTCCTGAATAATACTATTCGAAAGAATATCCATCGAAAGAGTTTCAAAATCACCTATGGATAATTGAAGTATCTTTGAAAGCATACTGATCTCTTTTTTGGCCATGGAGCTGATGATCCTCTGATTTGCTGAATATTGGACCTGTATAATTACCATCGCAATCACAACAAGAAAAACCAGAGAGGCAGCAAATGAACGTACAAACTGAGAACCAATTCTACTCTTCATACTCATAGCCTATACAATTATAGATCATTTGTATATCTTCCCATACTCTGGTCCTAAACTCATCCTTTGATCCCCTGCGTGCTTATCCCTTCTACAATATATTTTTGAAATAATAAGAAAACAATAATAACAGGAATTAGTGAAACTGTGGCCATAGCAAACATCGCACCCCAGTTACTTCCGGCAGCCGGATCATTGAAGAGGCGTAAGGCCAATGAGACAGTATACATTTTAGGTTTGTTCAAATATAGCAAAGGATTGATGAAATCGTCCCAGGCCCAGTAAAATGCAAAAATTGTGCATGTAATCAGTGCTGGCCGGGTTAAAGGCAGAATGATATTGAAAAAGATCCCGACCTTACTATAACCATCAATATAAGCTGCCTCATCCAGCTCTCTGGGTATGGTTTTGATAAACTGAACAAGAAGAAATACAAAAAAGGGCTGGAATGCCAGAAATGCAGGAAGAACAATTGGTATAATGGTATTTATTAGATTCAAATGATAAAAAATGATATAACGTTGAACCATTAGAACCTGAATTGGCAGCATTAAAGTCATAATCATAATGGAAAACCATATTTTTTTACCTTTAAACTGTATCCTGGCAAATCCATTTGCTACCCAGGCTGATGAAAAAACGGTTCCAATTGTAACCAGCAAACTCAGTATAAGAGAGTTTTTGATGAATACAGCAAAAGATATACCGGCAAACCCCTTCCAGCCATCAGAGAAATTTTCCCAATAAAGCTTATCAGGGAATAATGAGAATGTACCCTGGAAAAATTCAGATTTGGATTTTAAACTTCCACCGAGCATCCATAAAATGGGGTATATCATAATAAATACCAGAGCAAGATAGAAAATGTGTAATAATATTTTTCTATAAGTAATATTCTGTATTAAGTTTTTAACGGTCATATTGAACCCACCTTTTAGAATTACCGAATAATGAAGCAATTACGATTGCCATAACTAATAATAAAATCCAGGTAATAGCAGATGCAGAACCCATTTGAAAATATTCAAAACCTTTTTTAAATGAGTAAAGAACTAGATACATTGTTTTATCCAATGGACCACCTTCAGTTATAATATAAGCCTGGGAAAAAATCATAAAACTATTGATTATTGTCAGTACCAGATTAAACAGAAAAACACTGCTGAGCATGGGAAAAGTAATATGAACAAAAGTTTGAATTTTATTTGCACCATCGAGTGCACAAACTTCATAGTATGTCTTTGGTATATTTTTCAAACCCGCCAGAAAAACAAGCATAGTGGATCCGAATAGCCATGCAAGCAGAAATATAATG
>CBDVAD010000567.1:0-2378 GCA_965371875.1 uncultured bacterium | reverse complement strand
ACTTTTTTGCCAGAGCTTCGGCCTTTTCCAGAGTCCTGTTCATTATTGTTATGGATTTGCTGCCTCTTTCTTTCAGACATTTTAAAACAAGCTCACCGGTTTCTCCTGCACCAATTAAAAGAACCGGGTTATTTTCCAGCTCACCGAATACCTTATGCGCCAATTCTACTGCAGCATAACCGACAGAGGAAGCACCCTTGTTTATATCTGTTTCAGATCTGGTTCTTTTTCCTGCTTCAAAAGATTTGTGGAACAATCTATTAAGAACAGTTCCTGTCATGCCAAGGCCGGAACTTATATGGTATGCCTGTTTAAGCTGCCTGAGAATCTGATTTTCTCCCAGAACCATCGAATCTAAACCAGCAGCAACTCTTAAGAGATGATTAACAGCTTCATAATCGGAATAACTGTAAAAGTTAGATTCGATTTCATGATCCAAATTTTTATAATTGATAATTTCATCAATTAACTCCCTGTTATAACTTGCAGTACAGGAACTTTCCAGAAAAAAATAGATTTCGGTTCTGTTGCATGTTGAAACCAATACTGCCTTTGTATCCGGCAGAAGTGATTTAAGCTTTTCAAGAAATTCCTTTCCTTCCTCTTCTGCAAATACAAGCTTTTCCCTGATAGACAGGGGGGCTGTTTCATGGTTAATGCCTATAATACCGATCATTTTATTCCTGTGCTGTTAATAAGAATTTCAATTTCCGGTTCAAGTTCTGTTTCAAATCTCTTTTTCTTGAGGTCAGGGTCATCTTTAGAATCGGTAATTATTCTGGTCCTTATTTGGTGAAGTCTCTCGATTTCTTCGCCAATAGATTTTGGCAGAATGTTTTCAAAAAATTTCCGTAGTCTTCCTGCAAAAAGCGGCAGTTTTCCTGAAGTTGAAATAGCTATCTGAAGGTCTCCCCGGCGGACCTGTGCAGGTACATAGAAATTACAGTTCTCAGGATCATCAACGCAGTTAATAAGAGTGTTGGCCATTATGGATTCTTCATAGATAAGTTTATTTACTTCTATTGAATTGGTTGCTGCTATTACAAGAAAGAAACCATTGGTATCTCCTGTTTTAAAAAGTCGATTACAGTATTTGACAACATTAAGTTTGATCAGTTCATTCAATTTATTGGTAGTATCAGGTGAGATAAGTGTGACTGCTGCACCTGATTCGATTAGACTTAGGGTTTTCCGTTCAGCTATAACACCTCCCCCGATAACCAGGCATTTTACATCTTCAAGATTCAAAAACAGTGGGTACATGCTTTCTCCTAAAATTTATGTATTGTTATGTTGGTAAAACTTTCAATCATGAGAATAACAATTATCAGGATGAAACCTATTATCGAGCAGTAGCTCATCATTCTTCCCTTTAACTTAAAAATTCCAATGGTTAAGAGGCTGAGGAGGTAAACAATCCAAAGAACAATCGACAGAAAAATTTTTGGATCGGAAAAAGGAATTGTTTTCCATATGAGATATGCCAGTCTTGTTCCTGTCGTCAGTCCTATACTCAACAGGATAAATCCGGCCAGGAGAGCAATGATGTTAAGTTTTTCCAGGATCTTAAGGGGTGGGAGTTCGAAAAACAGATCATCAAATTTTTTCCTTTTAAACCTCCCCAGAAGGTAGAGATGCATTACACCGAGAATGAAAGAGTAAAAAAAGAAAGTATATCCTATAATAGTTGTTATAGTATGAAGTGTAAAAAGAGGCATTTGAATTATATTTTTATCGAGTACAGGAACCCGGAAACCAAATGCAGAAATAATCTGTAAAAAGAAAATGAGAGGAACTATAAAAGCACCGGGAGATTTCTCTGCCAATCTTATTTCGAGTGCAAGCAGGGTCACCGCCATAAATAAAGCAAGGGCTGAAAGAGCTTCAAAGACCGTGCTTAGTGCAATAACACCTCTCGTAGTACCAATAAAGATAATAAGAAACAGGTGGGCTGTAATACTTGTAATTAAAAGTATTCGAACAGTCACATCCAGGGTTTTGTTTTGAATGTGAAGCATTCTTATATAACCGGCTGCCAGTATCAGGTAGAAGGCGGCAATGATAAAATTCCCATAGATATGCATTATTACTCCATTAGAACTGACTGGTCAGTTCTGGATTGATTATTGACTAAAAGATAAGATATGTCCAGTAATTTGTTCCGGAAAAATGCTTATATTTCTTATAATTAAAGCGCAGTTTCCCTGAAGCGGCAGAGCAGAATTACCAGTACTGCTAAGTATGAGTTTACAAAACCCCCATGATACATTTTTTAAAGAACTGTTTTCTATTAGAGAGAATGCTCTGGATTTTATTAATGGAGCATTCCCTGCTGAAATTCGGGATAGAATTATCCCGGAATAACTTAAACTTGATCC
>CBDVAD010000566.1:0-2379 GCA_965371875.1 uncultured bacterium | reverse complement strand
TTATGATCAGGATTTTGTAGATATTTATGAAAAGTCCTGGGTCTGGATGTCAGATTTATGGCAATCAGGTACAAACGAAAACGGATTTACAGATAAATATCTGAACTACCCGGATAATAAAGTAATAAATCAATTTGAAGCATGCCTCTCAACGTTCTTCCTGGTCTATAGTAATAATATTTATCCGGCTCAAACCAGCATGGATAATTTTTACAGCAAACAGGAAGAATCAGGTGCCATAAGATCAGATTATTCAATTGAAAATGGAAAACCTGTTTTTACAGAAAATAACCCTGAAGGGTTAAATCCCCCCCTGTTTGCCCTGGCAGAATATAACATCTATCATAAAATAGGAAATAAAAAACGCTTAAAAGAAATAATGCCCATTCTTGAAAACTACTACGCCTGGCTTGAAAATAATTTTAAAGCAGAAAATGGACTTTATGCTGTACCATTGGAAGCTACTATGATGAGCAATTCACCAAGAGAAGGTACTTTTTACCCACTGGATTTTAATGTTCAACAGGCTATAAATGTTCTGTATATGTCTGCTATAGGAGATATTCTTAATAACAAAGAAATTAGTTTTAAGTACAAACGCCTCTATTTTACTCTTAAAACCAGAATTACAAATCTTATGTGGAACGATGATGAAAAATTCTACTTTGATCTTGATGTAGATGAAAATCAGATAAAAACCAAAACTATTGCCGCATTCTGGACACTATTGGCAGAACTTCCAAATGTAGATAGAGCAAATGCTCTGATAAGTCATCTGACAAACCCCGAAACATTTGGAACCGAAAACCCTTTTCCAACTCTTTCTGTAGACCATCCGGATTTTCATGCAGACGGTATGGGTTTTAGAGGATCTGTATATTCGCCCTTCACATATATGATTATTAAAGGTCTTGAAAAATATGCAAGATATGAGTTTGCCAGAGAGTGTTCAATTCGGCACCTTTATTACTTGCTGGATACTCTTCACCCGGAAGGGGAAGAAAAGGGCAATATCTACGAGGCATACCTCCCTCATAAAGAAGGCCCTGCAGTGTGGCAGGATAATGAATCGTTTCCAAGAACAATGTTCCTAAGCTATACAGCCCTTGCATCCATTACCCTGATGATTGAAAATGTTCTTGGCTTATCTATCAGCCTTCCACGAAAAACCGTGGACTGGATAATGCCAACTCTCGAAATTATGGGAATAGAAGATCTCTCTCTTAAACGGAATATGATTACGATATTAAGTAACAATAGTTCCAGAGGGTGGGAAATAAGGCTTGAATCTGAGAAGTTATACTATTTTACAATTAATATTCTGGATGAAGATAAGAAAAAGACACTCCCCATACCCTCCGGTAAATGTTCAATGCTTATTGGTAAACTGTAGAGGAAGGCATTTAGACTGTAGGCTATAGGACTGTTAGGGAAGAGAGAAAAAAATCTTAGTGGCTTTTTCAGGATATTTTTGTTCGTCCTTTTAGTGATCTTGATAGTGTTAGCTTATCTGCATATTCAAGGTCTCCACCTACCGGAAGTCCCAGTGCCAACCGTGAAACAAGAACATCCGTATTTTTAAGCAGACTAACTAAATACAATGCTGTGGTATCACCCTCAATAGTGGGATTTGTGGCAATTATTATCTCTCTTACTGTGTTTCCTTCCGAATCAGAACTAAGCCTTGAAAGTAGTTTTCGTATAGATAAATCTTCCGGCCCTACACCGTCAAGGGGAGAAATAACCCCTCCTAATACATGAAATCTACCATTAAATTCACCAGTTGCTTCGATAGTCTGAACATCCCTGGATTCCTCAACTACACAGATTAAATATCTGTCTCTCTTATGATCAGAACATATAGCGCATATATCTGATTCGGTGTAAGTGCCGCAAACAGCACATGTTCGAATGCTGGGTTTAAGCCTTCTAATTAAATCGGATAGTGTATTAAGATATTCAGTATCTGCTTTAAGTAAAAAGTATACTATTCTGGCTGCACTTTTTTTGCCAACCCCGGGGAGGCGTGAAAACCCTTTGATCAGCTGATCAAGTATTGTCATCCGGGAAACCCGGGACCACCGGTAAGGGAAGACATCTCAGATGCAAGTTTAACTTTAATTTTAGTTCCTGCATCAGTAAAAGCAGCAAGTACCAGATCTTCGAGCATAGTAACATCTTCGGGATCAACAATATCGGGCAGGATCTTTACCTTTGTTACTTCCATAGCCCCGTTTATTTCAATACTCACCATATCTCCGCCGGAAGTACCAACAGCAGAGACATCCTTCATTTTATCCTGCATTCCTGTCATTTGAGACTGAAGGCTCTGCAGATTTTTAAAAAGATCCATTGGGTCCAGTATTACTCTCCGTTTAC
>CBDVAD010000565.1:0-2380 GCA_965371875.1 uncultured bacterium | reverse complement strand
AGTCCTATAAAATCGCTTGCAAGAACCCAGGATGTACTGTTTGCAGCCAGAGTTCGGGTGAGATTGATTGTATGGATTACTCCCTGCTGCTGCAGGAAATCACGTTGGCGATTAACCAGACTATAGACGAAGAGGACGGTCATGACGGCAAACAGGAGGGAGATACCGATAATCAACTGGCGTCGAATTGAGGCTGACCATTGTTTGTTTATCCAGCTGATCATTGTTCTCCCCTAAGAGGTCTTACCTCTTTTTCGAAACGATCCAGAAACTCACGTACCGGTTCATAAGTGGATTCTTCAGCAAATTCGAATTTACTTAGCTCCATCGGTTCGAGAATTCTGCGTCCGTTCTCATGAGTATGGAGGTTAAAAAACAGCTCAGCAATCCTGTCTACGAGTTCAGACGGCACATCTTTTCGGACAACTAATCCATTGTTAGGCAGAGGTTCTGTTTCCCATTTGACAATCAGGGCTTCGGCAACATCCGGTCGTTCTTTTGCAAAAGCCTGCCAGGGCGGCGGCCAGGTTGATCCGGCTGCTGTTTGGCCCAGATATACGTTCATAATAGAAGATTCCTGACTTCCCACATAGAGATTCTCAATATCCACATTGATGTCAAGGCCGTGGGTGTGGAGATACCATTGGGGCATCATAGTTGCTGCCAATGCGGTTGGAGCAGGGTAGCTTACAGCCTCTCCTTTAAGGTCCTGAACCTGTTCAATACCGCTGTCTTTTCGTATCAGAATGATCCCGCGGAAATTGTTGTCATCCCCCATTTTCCCAAAAATACGATAGCCATATTTGGTAGATTCTACGGTTTGATATGGGTTAGGAAGAGCAAAATGAAATTCACCGTTAAAAAGCCGCTCATCATAGGCTGGATAGTTTCTTGAAGCCTGCAATTTCAGCCTGGCATCTGTAATATTAAGATTGATGTAGTCTACAAGAGGCTGGTAAACTTCAAACAGACGTTTTGGATTGTGCAGAGGATGTACACCAAAAAGATAAACCTGAGACATACCCGGTGGCTCAGATGAATATTGAGGAGTATACTCAACTTCTGTTTCCCTTTCCCGGATAAAAATCCATGTTACCAGGAGAACTGCAATAAGGAAGCATCCGATGAGGAGTAACAATCTCTTTCTATTCATCATGTACCATTTCCCTTTGTAAATTAAGCAGCTATTCTAAATTAGAATTATCCTTAATTCTCAGAGATTCCTCTATCTGTTTTTGAGCGGTAATGTCGGTTACAGTAGCTATAAAAGCTTTTACTTTTCCTTCTTCATCAAAATGTGGAATATATGTGGCTTTGACAGCTTTTAGTTTTCCATCCAGATCATAGGAAATATTTTCGTAAGATATATTTTCCCCTTTAAGAACTTTTTTAATACTGTTGGAAATACCTTTATATGATTCTTTGTATAAAACTTCTTTTAATTGCTTTCCAATGATTTCTTCTTTAGCCCGGCCATACCAGGTTGCATAGGACTGATTAACATACAAATATTTTTCGTCTGCATCTACATATGCAATTAAGGGCGAAAGATGATCTGTAATAATCTCAAGCTGTTCCTGGCTATTCCGCAGTGCTGCCTCTGCCTTTTTACGTTCAGTGATGTCATACACACTACCAAGAAAATATAAAGGTTCGCTATCGTTATTGCGAATGAGATTCGCATCAAGTACCCCTTCGATAACATGTCCATCCTTATGGATAAACTGCTTTTCCATTCGGTAGTGATCAAGTTCTCCCGCAGCCAGTTGTGATTGTTTTTGCAGGTTCTCTTCAATAATTTCCGGATGGGTAATTTCTTTAAGGTGCTTCCCAATCAACTCCTTTTCGGAGTATCCCAGCATTTGGCAATATGCTTCATTGGCGGCTATAATTCGAAAATCCAGGGATACCTGGGCAACTCCTACAGCCATGTGTTCATAGATCTGTCTGAAACGCTCTTCATCCTCACGTTGGACAGCTTCTGCCTGCTTTCGTTCAGTAATATCCTGTACTGTACCAATGGAACGAATTGCTTTACCGGCATCATCATAATAAGTTTGGCAGCGTTCGTTTACAATTTTCAGGGTTCCATCTTTTAGCAGTAAACGGTGAACAATATCATAGGGCATCTTATTCTTTACAGACCCGGTGTATGAAATATTTACAAAATCTCTGTCATCGGGGTGAATATTATTCAGAAAAGCTTCATAAGTGGCACCAAATTCCTGGGGTTCCAGGTCAAAAATTCTGTAAACCTCATCCGACCAGTAAAGTGTATTAGTGAGTAAATCCAGTTCCCAGCTTCCAATTTGTACAAGGTGCTGTGCTTCGTTAAGCCTTGCTTCACTGGTCTTTATAGCATCTTCAGCTCTCTTACGAT
>CBDVAD010000564.1:0-2394 GCA_965371875.1 uncultured bacterium | reverse complement strand
GCACCTATGTTTGATCTGAACCTGGAAGCAAGCGTACCGGCAAAGCAGTCAATATCAAAGGTGAAAGAAGAACTTAACGATATGGCTTCTGAAATGAATCTGGATCTGATATTTAAAAGCTGAAAAATCCACAAAAAAAAATAGCGCCTGATAATGATTCAACAAGGCGCTATATTCCTGAAAACAAAAGACTCTAAGCTTTTTCTTTCTGTGGTTTAAGATACACTACCCAGTAAAGAAGAGCTGCAAAGAATCCACCACCAATCACATTACCCAAAGTTACTGGAATTAAATTGGTTATAAAAAGTCCGCTCCAGTTTAAATTGGAGAGATTATCCATAGTAAGACCTGCAGCACTAACTACTTCGGGATGGGATTTAAGCATAATTCCTTTAATTATAAAAAACATGTTTGCAATTGAATGCTCATAGCCGGAAGCAACAAAGGCCATAACAGGAAACATCAAGGCAACAACTTTACCAATTACATATCTTGATGCAATGGCCATCCAGACTGCAAGACAAACCAGCCAGTTACACAAGATACCCCTGGTTAGTGCTTCCACAAAAGATAGATTAACCTTTCCATTGGCTATCTTCAGTGCAAAAGCTCCAACCTGATTATCAGATGACCTCCAAAGTCCGGAATAATAGATAAGCAATACAATAAGTACCGAACCAAGAAAATTGGCAGCATATACAATACCCCAGTGTTCAAATACTTTTCTCCAGGTTATTCTTTTATCCAAAGCTGAAAGAATTATAAGATTATTACCTGTAAATAATTCAGCTCCTGCAATAACAACCAGCATAAGACCGACACTGAAAACAGCTCCCATAACAAGTTTAGTAAACCCAACACCAAAATAGGCGCTCATGTCATGTCCGGCGACTGTTGCCAGCTGTGCCCCAAATCCGATAAAAGCTCCGGCAAATATTCCCAGGATCAAGAGTTTTGTAATACTCGAATTTACTTTTGTAACACAAATTGATTCTGACAGTTTTTTGGCAGTATTAGCAGGTGTTCGACAATCAACAGCCATAGTATCTCCTTTGGTTGCATAGGCAAGCAGCAAACGAAGTTTGTGACCAGCCTTTTTCTTTTTTTCGTGCTGAATATATGTTTATTGTGAAATTTTGTCAAGTTATATAACATTTTATTTTTTATTTAGACTAATTTCTTGTTTTAATTTTATAATATATCTCTACATGGTGATAAGTAATTGCTGAATATTTTTATGGGAATAATGCAATTGGTGTGATAAAAACTCTGTACACGACAGAGAAAGTCGTAAATTATTGAGTCGCAGCTTGAACAATAGATAAAATAAAATTAAACTCTTTAAAAATCACTATTGGAGTGAATATGAAACCTGTTGTTATCTACATTTCCGGGGCCCATCAAAATTCAGGGAAAACAGTCACCAGTATAGGGCTGCTCTCCTTACTAAGTAAAATCTATCCAAGCGAAGAACTGGGGTATATAAAACCCGTAGGACAGCAGGTAATAAAACTGGATGATGGAACTACAATAGATAAAGATGCGCAGCTTATTAATAAATTCAGCCAGATACCGGGCCTGGATTTAAAAATCATTTCACCTGTACAATTTCCGCCATCATTCACAAGAGAATTTCTAGATTCTGATATTCAGGATCAAATAACCAGATCTCTGACTGAAAGTATTATTGATGCAGTGAGTTATCTTAAAGATAAAAAATATATTATTGCAGAGGGAACCGGTCATCCAGGAGTTGGAGGTATTGTAGGGTTATCCAATGCCGTTGTAAGCAATCTTCTGGGAGCCGATATTTTATATATTGCAGATGGAGGTATAGGCAGGACTATTGATAACATGGAAGTGGATCTCTCCTTCTTCCGTTATAAGGGATGCAGGCTTAAAGGAATAATTTTCAATAAAGTAATAGAAGATAAAATTTCCACCATGAAAAAATATGTCACTGAAGATCTGATAAACAAACGCTTCCGAACTCAGCCGGATCTCCCTGTAAGCATATTGGGTTATCTCCCCAGAGTTAAAACTATACTAAATCCATCTATGAATGTTCTACGAAAGCGATTTAAGAACCATAAAACTATTGGTGATACAAGCGGTGCACCATGGAAAAAACCTGTAAATAATATAAAAATTCTTTCTCTTGTTTCGGAAGTAATGGATCTGGATGAACTTATTGATCCAGGGGATATTATACTTATTGCAATTATGTCCCGAAACAGAAGATCCAGAATATTAAAGTATGCTGCCAAAATGAAAGGCCGACTGGGAGGACTCGTATTGACGTCCGCAAGGATGTATACACTGTCAGAAGAGATAGAAAACATGATACTTGATGTCGGAATACCTGCTTTTGTAGTTGAAGAGGATACCGCCGGT
>CBDVAD010000563.1:0-2418 GCA_965371875.1 uncultured bacterium | reverse complement strand
TTTTTTCGCCTGTTTATATACTTCATTCCTGTTTCTTTTACCCATAACAATAACAAGGATATAGATTTCTTCATCTACAACTTCGTACACGAGCCGGTAACCGCTGGATCGTAATTTAATTTTATAATAATTCTTAAAACCTCTAAGTTCACTTCCTGGAACACGAGGACTTAAAAGACGCTCTTTCAATTTCTTTTTTAGTTGTTTCCGGGTACTGTTATCAAGTTTTTTCCATTCTTTGAGAGCTGTTGGGAGAAATTTCAGATTATAAATCATCAATATCTACATCAATAGCGGAATTTCTCTCGTTCTGTCTATCTTTTACAATAATTCCAAGCTTATAGTCTTCCATTTGTTCCATTAGCTCTTCATAAGTATCAGCAGGGATAAGATATGCAGTGGGCTTATTGTGATTAAGAATAGCAATAGGCTCTCCATCTGCCTGATCGATAAGGGCACTTGGGTTTCTTTTTAATTCGGATATGCTTACTGAACAGTTTGCTAAAACAGTATTCATTTTAACCACCAATAAATAGGATAATTTAAGTACTAATATATGGTTATAATTTAGTACTTAATTGTTGAATAGTCAATTGTTCTGTCAAAGCAGAAATTCTCAAGAAAACTGATGTATGGATAATAGCCAGACGTTGCATTATCATATTAGTAAATGAAGATCGAAAGGAATAAAGAGAATAATCAACATTTATTACATTACCGTGGTATTTCATTCGAAGTGGTCGAAGAGTTGATACTCGATGGTTCTGTAATTATTGAACCACATCCAAATCAGAAGAAGCATTCCGGTCAGATAATTCTCATATTCCGATATGAAGATTATTGGTGGGTTTGTCCTGCTGTAGAATTGGAAGATGGGTTTTTTCTAAAGACAATTTTCCCGAGCAGGAAAGTTAAAAAGGAGATGGAAGATGGGTAATCAAAATAATGATTTATATAATATTAAATATTTTGATGAAGACGAAAAAACTGAGATCCATGAAATCGAGACAAAATGGAAACCTGGAAGTAAATTCTCCACTGATGAAGAAAATCGGATTATGGCAAAGCTGAAGGATTCCGTTATAAATTCCAAACAAAAAAAAGACAGCAAAATTACCTTCCGATTGCCAAAGGATGATCTTATCGGTCTAAAAGCCAAGGCAAGACGTGCAGGAATTGATTACCAGCCATTATTAGCTGCGATTATACATAAATATGTGATGAATGAAATTAAGATCGAACTGTAAGTAATATAATTGCACTATGAGTAAAAGTACTTGCCATTTCCAACCATGTTATGAACCGGTTTGATCTCTGGTGTGGAAGGTTACTTCTGCCTGAAATTATAACATCAGAAGAGTCCAACTGTAATTAAGAACTCTCCCAATATTAAGATGTTATAAATTAATAACTATAGGTAAAAACAGTACTGATTATATGCCTGACGGGTAATGCAGTAATTTCATTAAAATCGTTGTTCCCTAAATCAAACATGCCTGTATAAGCTAAACTTGCACTGAAATTACCCGAAAATAAGTAATTTATCGACGGCATAAGCGTCAATGCACCGGAATCCGGAGAGTAGAGAATTGATAGATTAATATCAGTATTGATATCATAGTAAGGCTGCATCAGATTCATCAGAATGTAATGTCGAGAGAAGTACCCAGGGGAGTACATACCTAAAAGATCAACAATCAAACCTGGAGAAGCTATTATTGTGTTCTCAAAATTTGTACGCTCAGACTTATTATAACCTTCACCATTATAAAAATATTCAATAACTGCATAGAGTTCCGACTCAAATATATATTCAAGTCCTGCAAGGCAGGAGATAATCCAGTCCGTTTTTCTTGGTAGTAGAGATTCACCATCCGTAAAAAAAATTCGGCTCCCCTTCCTTGCAGATGCTTCAACATAAACACCAATACCAAAGAGATCCAGCATGAAAGCAGTTCCTGCTGACGGAGTATAGGCATCACTTCCTTCACTATGATCATAATCCCAGAACCCAGCCAATTTGAGCTCCATACCCGGAAGATTAAAAGTCATTTCAGACCCTACTTTAATCTCTTCATAATCAAATCCCGATGATAACAAACTATCAGGTATA
The DNA here is from genome assembly GCA_965371875.1 of uncultured bacterium. Classification (GTDB taxonomy): domain Bacteria; phylum Spirochaetota; class Spirochaetia; order B11-G9; family B11-G9; genus JAJRQE01. The sequence goes on along the minus strand of CBDVAD010000563.1, from coordinate 305 downwards.
ATTCCGTATAATTTGAGAGTTGTAATATCACCCAGATACATTCGAAGAGCCGCTCCATCAACTCCTCTAAGATCTGCATCAGGATCTGCCGGATTTTTCAGAGGGTTGGCAAAATCAATAGGGTTCCACCCATACCCATAACCGGTAAGCATACTCTGCCTGCCAACCTCCATAGAAATATTATCTGTTAAATAGACATTGGCTGATAGACGCATAAGGCCAAAGGCATAAAGTTCATTTCCAGGAATATCCTGAAACTCCTTCATAGAAAAACAGGCAGAAAAGGTAGTGCTCTCGTCACCTGC
>CBDVAD010000562.1:0-2418 GCA_965371875.1 uncultured bacterium | reverse complement strand
AATTATAATAGTTCCTTTTGTAGTATGAATCTAACGGCAATCATACTGCAAAATATCCAGTTTTTCAATGTTTAATTATTTTTTCGGAAAATTAGAAAATATAATCTGCTTTTAGCAGGATCCACACTGAAGAAAAAGAAGAGTTGCTGCAGTATACCCGGGATTAATCCAGATTACGATCACCAGGGCCATCATAAAATTCAGGTAGCTGAAGTGATAAATCCAAAGGTTGGGTAATATTTGACTTTCCTGAAGCACGCCACCCCTTTTCACGTTCCATCTCTTCAATGGAATGCCCCACAAGAGAGACAGTACGGGAGAGTATCATCAGACCTTTAATCTGTTCAGGAGTTAACCCCATATCACTGCCTATTGCCGCCATAGCTCCCGGTGCATTCATATAGAAGGTCCGGCCATAAACCTGTTTTGTAGCTTTTTCGATAGCCCCGGCCAGTTTCTGATATTTACCCTGAATATTGTATTCTGCTGACAACTCTAAAAGACGGTCTGTTCTGGGGTCTTTAATATGTTGAGGATGGTGGTAACCATTTAGAATAGCCTTTCGATCCTTATATTCGGTAACTATAAGAACTGCACACTCCTCTATGGTCAACCCCTCTTTTTCGCATCGGGTAATTCCATCCCGGAGCATGGCAGCCGGTACTTCTGCAGAACCATGCCGGGATCCAAGAGTAAGAATACCACCGGCAACTGCAGTATTTAAAGGAACACCACCTGAAGCTACCATACGACAGGAAACAGCAGAGGGTGAAAAAGCATGTTCGCTTAAGGATACCAGCAGAGCATTGAGCATTAAACGGTAATTATCCGGTGGAAGTTCTCCGGTCCAGACAAGATAAGCCATTGAAGCAAAGTCAATATTGCCGATAAGCTCATTGTTATCATAACCGCGAATTACAATTTTTTCTTTAGTTTTATATGCTATTGAACTTCGCCAGTGAAATGGCTCCCGATCTTTACTGCTTATTTTTGCTGACTTTTTTTCCATTTCTACCTCTGCCGGTTACCCCATTTGTAGAAAGTTAACAATAAAGGATAACAGACTATTTGTTTAGTTTATTCATATATACAGAAAGATATTCAATAAATTTACTCATTTCGTTAGGCTGTATATCACCAATATTTGCAATCCTGAAAGTATTCAATTCACCTACCTTACCTGGATATATGGTAAAATCTCTCTCTATCATATAATCATGAAGGTTATCAAATGAATAGGAAGAAGAGTCTGGTTCCTGAATTGTAGTTATCAAATGACTTTGATTTTCCAAAGCAACATGATATTTTAAACCAATACTCTCCAATCCGGATATCAATATTGTCCAGCAGGCTGTATATCTTTCATAACGTTTATCAATCCCCTCTTCAAGGGCCTCATCAATTGCCTGTCTTAAAGCATACATTGTCTGAACAGGAGGAGTAAATCTGGTCTGCCCTGTTTTCTCGAAGTACTCATACTGTTTATACAAATTCAGGTAAAAATTACTTACAGGTTTATTTTTAAGTTCTTCAAGATCACTTTTATTTGCAATAACAAAGCAGATACCCGCCATCCCCTGAATATTTTTATTGGAAGTTGAAGCCATAAATGAGATATTTGATTTTTCCATATCCATAGGAATTCCCGCATAGGAGCTGACAGTATCTGCTATCAGCTTCAGGTCATATTTTTTACATAAAGATCCTACAACCGAAATATCATTCAGAAGTCCGGTTGTCGTTTCATGATGCACCATAGAAATATGGGTAAGGGTATCCTGATACTTCAATATCTCTTTCTCAAGAAGATCAAAGTCGATCGGGTCCAGGGGTGAACTGTTAAATTCTACATAATCAAGACCAAAGGCATCTGCAATCTGTGTCTGCCTTTTCCCATATGCTCCATTGTTTATTATCAGCACTTTACCATTATTTCCAACCACACTTGTTAACATGGATTCAACTGCGGCGGTTCCACTTCCACCAAAAAGAACGGTAACATAATTATCCGGATCACCTGCAATCGTAGTCAGATCATGAGAAATTGATCGCATCAGTTCCCCGAATTCTGTCTCTCTGGGACAAATATCGGGAACAACCTGTGCATATTTAACAGAGTCCGTTGTAGTAGCCGGTCCCGGATTCAACAATATATTTCTTTTTACCTTTTCCATTTCCATCTCCAGTTTCTATTAATCCCGTATTAATTCATTTTTAAGTATTTTGGGAAAAACAATTTTATTGGCTCTTTTTAAATGTTCTTCATTATCTATTTCACACCATGCAAGATCTTCAACAACTTTTACATATACATCCCTGGTTTTACCAAGGAGTACCAGAGCAGCTTCATAATCCATTTTCGGGCTGGTTTTAAATTGAGGCTCCACTAAATTAAAAAGTGCCCGGGCTGCTTCAATC
>CBDVAD010000561.1:0-2427 GCA_965371875.1 uncultured bacterium | reverse complement strand
AGTTAAGTACCCAGTTAAGTACCCAGTTAAGTACCCAGTTAAGTACCCAGTTAAGCAGGAAAATGGAGGTCGAATGTAGCGTTCTCTCTGGATTGTGTTACTATTATTTGACTTTCTTTTCCAGATATTATATATTATTACAGTCATCATATGACATGATGAAAGGATGTTATGCGAAATATTAATAAATCCATTTTACAAGCCTGTATTTTTCAGGGATGGCATAAGTTTATCCTTGGACTGCTAATTCCCATTTTAGTCCTGTTCCAGCTTGAGAGAGGACTTTCCCTCATACAGATTGGATTTAATATGGCTTTATATTCGGGAACAGTAATTATACTTGAAATTCCATCAGGATTTTTAGCTGATTTCCTTGGTCAGAAAAAAGTTTACCTGCTCTCACTTGTTTTAAATTCTATAGCGATGCTAATGCTGATGCTCACAACTGAAGCTATTTGGATAGCTGTATCCTTTGTTTTGTGGGGTTCAGGCAGGGCATTTTCTTCCGGTTCCATGGAAGCAATTTTTATCAATAAAGTTTCTACAGAAGGAGATAACAGGAGCGTAGAAAAGTTGATTTCCTATACTCAGTTTGCTATTCCTGTCGGTTTGGCTCTTGGAGCTCTTCTGGGTGGAATACTACCTGATCTGCGTATAGAGAGAATTTTGGTTATTCCCCTGGCAGATTCTTACGCTCTTAATTTCTGTGCAGCTGTATTGCTATATCTTGTTCTGGCTGGATTTTTTAATCTGCTCGTTCCTGATTCAACAGAAAAAGTGGTTCGATTATCTGCCCAATTTAAAGAACAATCTACAACAATGCATGACAGAAATAGATCAGAGGGGGTCGTTGCACTTGCATTCAGTACAATAAAAGGAAGTCCTGTTTTTTTAGTAATTATGCTGACTTCTCTGGTCTGGGGATTTGCTTTTTCGGGCCTTGAGACATTCTGGCAGCCAAGGGTTTTTCATATAACAGGCGGAATAGGAAGTACTTTCATCTATGGGCTTTTAACCAATGGATATTTTCTGGCAGGAGCTTTAGGGAGTCTTATATCCTGGCCCCTCTGCAGGTTGCTTGGAAATAAACCTTTTATATTTCTGTTTTCACAGCGATTTGTATTAGGTGGAATGTTTTTTGTTCTCTCCGGTATTCTGGAATTAGGTTGGTTTTCTATTGTTTATATCGGATTATTTCTTTTTAATGGAACCAGTAACCCAGTAGAGCAGTCAATTCTAAATCAGGAAATTCCTTCAGAGAGTCGTGCAACCTTACTCTCTGTTATCTCCTTTATTATGCAGGCAGGTGGAATGACAGGAGCTTTAGTAGGAGGCATTCTGTCCGAAATAAGCGGTATAGGTTTTACATGGAAGGTAGGTGCAGGATTATTGATGATTTCAAGTATTTCATATCTGTTGGCATCAAAAAAGGAAAAAATGGTGATAGAGGTAAGCAATGAACTTTAATGCAATTGATAAAAAGGAAACTCTGGCACAGAAAGTTGCCGTAACAATAAAAGAAGCCATTATCAGGGGAGAAATTAAACCAGGGGAAACTTTACCAACAGAACCTGTATTGGCCCAGCAGTTTAATGTCAGCAGATCGGTTATCAGAGATGCTTCACGCATTCTAATGGCATGGGGATTGATTGAGATTCGTCATGGAAAGGGAATGTATGTTACTGTTGAAATGAGCAATCACTTTATGGAGGCAATTTCAACCATTCTCCGCCGTGAAGGGGCAAGTACCTGGGAGATGCAGGAGTATGAACAGTTTATTTTACCCGAGGTTTTTGCACAGGCTGCTGCAAATTGCACAGAAGAACAAAAGACTGAAATTGAAAAAAGGGGACAGGCATATATAGATTTTATCCTGACAGGTAAAGATGATGTATCTTTACAGAAAGAACTGTTTCTAAAGTTTATGGAAATTATCTTTCTGGCAACAAATAATAAGGTTTTAGGATTAATGGGCCAAAATCAACAGCTTTTAAGGGAGATGCGAAATATTTCAGATGATGAAGGATATGAACAGGAGTTATTATCTCTGGAAGAAAAATCAGTCAGGCTGATGGTAGAGGCAGTTAAGTCCGGGGATAGTAATTATGCAAGAGAATTGGTATCGAAAATATTTAGAGTCGGGCCCAAAATTGAAAAAATAATGCGGGCTGTTCCTCTGGGTCAAATAGTCTCCATTCCAGCTGATATCTTCTTTGAAGAAATTGGAATCTGGGATTGAGTTTGGTAGGATCTCTTTTGGGTGTGCCTGGAATCTTTTTAATATAATTAGCATAAAAAGTGCAAGTTTCCGGAATTTTATCCAGGTTATCGATTTATATAATACTATTATAGTAGTTTATACTGTTTGCAAGCTGCATTCTGTTCTGGACCTGTGTTTTCTGATAGATACTGTAGATATGGTTTTTT
>CBDVAD010000560.1:0-2435 GCA_965371875.1 uncultured bacterium | reverse complement strand
ATTCACTTAAGGAAACTAATTATGTCTTTCAAATCTTTGGGACTTCCACCATCTTTATTAGATACTCTGATGACCAAAAACTATCAAAATCCCTATCCGATTCAGACGGAAGCAATACCAGCTGTACTTAATAAAAAAGATGTACTGGGAATTGCAAAAACCGGCTCCGGTAAGACTGCAAGTTATGTCTTGCCAATACTGATGAATCTACAGGAAGAAACCATAAAAAAGGGCAGACATATCAATGTTCTTGTATTGGTGCCGACAAGGGAGCTTGCGGTCCAGGTCAATGATGTTTTTAAATTATTCGAAGAAGCCCTTCCTCAGAAAATTAAAACGCTGGCTGTTTTCGGCGGTGCGTCAATAAATCCGCAGATGATGGCTTTAAAGAATGTAAATATTCTGGTGGCCACCCCCGGGCGGTTACTTGATCTGATTGAAAAGAATGCAGTGAATCTTTCGGGAGTTGAGACTCTTATTCTCGACGAGGCTGATAAAATGCTGAATGCCGGTTTTAAAAAAGAGATGAATCAAATCTTCGATCTTCTCCCGCAAAAGCGGCAGAACCTGTTGTTTTCGGCAACTTTGAATGATGATATCAGCAATATAAATCAGATGCTCCTGCATGATCCTGTTATTATAAAAATCGAATCTGAGGAAGAAGATATTGACCTTATAAAACAGTCTGCATATTTTGTCGCTGAAGACAAGAAAGGTCCTCTCCTACGTCATTTAATAAAGAGTAAGGAAATGAAGCAGGTCCTGATTTTTACTTCTTCAGTTAGAAGGGCGGACAGGGTTGTGGACAAGCTTATAAAGAATGATATTGACGCGAAAGCTATTCACAGTAAAAAGACACAGGGAGTTAGAACTGATCTTCTGACAAAATTTAAATACGGCAAGCTTAAGGTCCTTGTTACAACAGATCTGCTGTCACGCGGAATTGATATCGAGTTTCTGCCATGGGTTATAAACTATGAACTGCCGCGATCGCCTAAATCGTATATTCACCGAATCGGAAGAACTGGCCGGGCTGAAAATTCAGGTGAGGCTATATCACTTATATCTCCAGATGAAGAGCATCATTTTAGAGTAATCGAAAAGAAAATGAAAAAGCGAGTAGATAGAAAAACGATAGACGGTTTCTCTTGAACTTTATAATACAGCCTGCTGAACCAGTTTGTTCCATTCCGTATCGTCTGATGGAATAAATTTCATTAGATTCTTGGGGACGGAGGTTGAACTCAAAATTTAATAGGATCAGGAGGGATAAAATGGGAATATTTAGAGACTTTTCTTATGAATAAACAGATCCTAACCAAAACCTTTGAATACACATTACATAATTTAATAGACAAAGAAATAGATTTAAGCCTATTCTATGAGCGGACACATAATGATGAAACAGGAGCCCCTGCTTATGATCCGGTAATATTATTAAAAATAATTCTCTTTGCTTACAGCCGTAGTATCAACACCAGTCGTTCAATCTTTAGACTCTGTCAGGAGAATGTATTTTGCATGGCCTTATCTGTAGATACCTCCCCACATTACATAACAATTGCAGACTTCATCTCTTCGAATTCTAAAGATATAATAGATCTGTTTACCGGGATTCTTTCAGATTGTTACACCCAGAATTTAATATGTAAAAATATGTTTGCCATAGATGGATGCAAGATATCCTCCAACTGTTCTAATGAATGGAGTGGAACAAAAACAGAGTTACTGGAAAAAGCAGGGAAAATAGAAAAAGCTATTTCATACCTTGTTACCAGGCATAAGAAAGCAGATAACAATAAATATAACAAGAGTCAGGAAACCAAAGAGAAAGAATCAATAAAAAAGTTAAAAGCCCGGGCAGATAAGATATACAAATCTATTAAAATAGATTGATTTATTGGTTGTTACAATTAAAATGTCAGAGTAAAATTGAAAAGGAGAAATGTATTCCCAAAAAGGAGTTTTTCTACAGCCTTATGTGCAAGAAGTGTACATGAAACGCTTGTTACGTACAAAATATGTGATATAATGCAAATGATATGGATAAAAATTTTGAAAAACCTAATAACCGTTTAGCACTAATACCCCCTGAGATTGATATTGAAACCAAAAAAATCCTAAATCAGGCAATCAAATCAAATATTGAATTGGCAAGACTAAAAGGATACTGTTCATTACTTCCCAATGCTTCAATTCTACTGAACTCAATAATACTGAAAGAAGCAAAAACTAGTTCAGAAATTGAAAATATTATCACAACCCAGGATGAATTGTATATTGCTCTGGCAAACAGTAATAAGGACATTGATTCAAATACAAAAGAAGTATTGAATTATAGATCTGCTATGTGGACCGGATATGATGAATTGGAGCAGAAGGGCTTTTTATCAATAAATTCAATAATAAATATTCAAAAAAAATTAGAAATGAAT